>NZ_JBFAWW010000010.1:0-224369 GCF_040680495.1 Streptomyces sp. NPDC052036
GCGAATGGGGGAGCGGCCGGGGTCGACGGCGAGTCGATCGAGCAGTTCGAGGCTGACCTGCAGGGCAACCTCCACAAACTGTGGAATCGGATGTCATCGGGCAGCTACTTCCCGCCGCCGGTGCGGATGGTGGAGATCCCCAAGCCCGGGGGAGCGGGCAAGATCAGGGTTCTCGGAGTGCCGACGGTCGCGGACAGAATCGCGCAGACAGCGGCGGCCATGGTCCTGGAACCGGAGGTGGAACCGCTGTTCCACCCTGATTCCTATGGATACCGGCCCCGCCGAAGCGCGCTGGACGCGGTCGCGGCCTGCCGGGAACGGTGCTGGAGGACCGACTGGACGGTCGACATCGATATCCAGGGATTCTTCGACAACCTCGATCATGACCTGGTCCTCAAGGCGGTGGCCCATCACACCGACCAGCGGTGGATTCTGCTGTATGTGGAGCGCTGGCTGAAGGCCCCGCTGCAGCACAGGAGTGGCGAGTTGGCCGTGAGAGAGCGCGGGAGTCCCCAAGGCTCCGCGATCTCGCCCCCGTTGGCGAACCTGTTCATGCACTACGCGTTCGACATCTGGATGGACCGGGTCTTCCCGGGCACCGGGTTCGAGCGCTCCTGCGATGACATGGTGGTTCACTGCCGCTCCGAGGCCGAGGCGCACCAGGTGCGTCAGGCGATCGGCCAGCGGCTGGCCGAGTGCGGGGCTTGCGGCTGCACCCCGACAAGACCCGCATCGTGTACTGCAAGGACGGCAAGAGGCGTGGTTCGTACGAGCACGTCTCGTTCACCTTCCTCGGATACACGTTCCGCTCGCGGAAAGTCCGGTCGAAGACGGGGAGCTACTTCTTCGGCTTCAACCCGGCGATCAGCGACGAGGCGGCCAAGCGCAGCCGGGCGCAGATCCGCCGATGGCGGCTGCACCAGCGCAGTGGATCGTCCCTGGCAGACCTCGCACGGGAGATCAGTCCCATCGTGCGGGGATATCGGCCGCACTTGAGCCATGGCACAAGCCGCGGGCGGTGCATGATCCGGGCAAGATCCTGCTGGATGTGGCGATCGCGGTAGCGCTCGGCGGCGACTGCCTCACAGACGTGGGCATGCTGCGGGCCGAGCTGGCGGTGTTCGGGCCGGTGGCCTCCGACCCGACGGTGTCCCGGCTGATCGGCGTACTGGCAGCGGGCGGGATGCGTGCGCTGACCGCACTGCGGCAGGGCCGCGCTCACGTCCGTGAACATGTATGGAGGTTGGCCGGTGACGCGGCACCGGACGCGGCCGGCCAGGTGGTTGTGGCCTGGACGGGGTGCTGGTAATAGCGCATTCCGAGAAACGGGACGCGGCCGCGACCTGGAAGAAGACCTACGGGCACCATCCGCTGATGGGGTTTGTCGACCACGGCCGGGGCGGTTCCGGGGAGCCGGTGGCCGGGCTGCTGCGGCCCGGGAACGCGGGCAGCAACATCGCCGCCGACCACATCGAAGCCGCCCGGTTCGCGTTGGCGCAGCTGCCGAAGAAGTACCGGCGCGGACGGCAGACGCTGATCCGCACCGACTCGGGCGGCGGCACCCACGAGTTCATCGACTGGCCTTCCGCCCGCGGCCGGTGGTTGTCCTACTCGGTCGGCATGACCATCGCCGATGCGATCCACCAGGCAGTCCTGAAGGTCCCGGCATCGGCCTGGACACTGGCCGTCGAGCCCGGCGGCGAGATCCGCGACGGCGCCCGGGCCGCCGAGCTCGACGGCGACTGCCTCAAGGGCTGGCCCAAGGGAATGCGGCTGATCGTACGGAAGGAACGCC
Organism: Streptomyces sp. NPDC052036; assembly: GCF_040680495.1. Taxonomy (NCBI): domain Bacteria; kingdom Bacillati; phylum Actinomycetota; class Actinomycetes; order Kitasatosporales; family Streptomycetaceae; genus Streptomyces; species Streptomyces sp. NPDC052036. The sequence goes on from NZ_JBFAWW010000010.1 coordinate 1,796, forward strand.
CGTACCCCGGCACGCAGTTGCGCTTCACCGACGCCGACGCCGACGGCCTGCGCCTGACCTAATCCGGTATTAGCGGTGCTCGGTGGCCGGGCAACGTCGGGTTAAGACACCTGTCCCCAACACGGTCCTACAGGCCTTCTGTGAGAGCGGTGCTTCACGGCACATCCTGGTCACCGCAGTGCCGCCGAGCGTTGGCGGTCACGTGGGCGCCGGGCGGATGCCTTCGTCTGACCAGGCGTTGATGCCTCGAAGCAGATCGGTGGCGTTCTGCGTCCTCGTGACCGTCAACACTGCCGCCTTGATCACTCGTTGGTGTTGGTGGTGCGAGCCCGTCGCACGGTGACCTCTCGATACGCCCGAGCTGTCTGAGTTCTCGCATAGACCGAGGCCCGTGGGACGAGCTGGTGCCACGAACGGCTACTGAGGTGGCGGACCGGCCTTCGTGCCGAGTCCTGGGATTAGGTCGCTGCGTGGCCCACATGTGCTCGTGACCAGCACGAACATCTGCGCCATGGGGAGAAATATCTTGATTCACTGCGGTATCGACTGGGCGGAACGCACACATGACGTCGCTCTGGTCGACGACAGCGGCCAGTTACTGGCCAAGCGCCACATCACCGATGACGCGGCCGGCTACAAGATCCTGCTGGACCTGCTCGCCGAGTATGGCGACACCGACGAGACCCCGATCCCGGTCGCGATCGAGACCTCCCGCGGCCTGCTGGTCGCGGTGCTCAGGACGGGCAAGCGCAAGGTGTTCGCGATCAATCCGACGGCCGCCGCCCGCTACCGCGACCGGCACAGCGTCTCGCGCAAGAAATCCGACCCCGGCGACGCCCTCGTGCTGGCGAACATCCTGCGCACCGACATGCACGCCCACCGGCCGCTGCCACAGGACAGCGACCTGGCCCGCGCCATCACCGTCCTGGCCCGCGCCCAGCAGGACGCCACCTGGAACCGCCAGCAGATCTCCAACCAGCTCAGGTCTCTGCTGCGCGAGTACTACCCGGCCGCGCCGGCGGCCTTCGAGCCCTGGAAGAACGGCCTCTGCCGCCCGGAGGCCCTTGAGGTCCTCAAAGCGGCTCCGACACCATCCCGCGCCGCTTCCCTGACGCGCACGCAGCTGCAGGCCGCGCTCAAGCGAGCCGGCCGCCAACGCGGCATCGCAACCGAAGCCGACCGGCTTCGCGACGTGTTCCGCGCTGAGTGGGCCCACCAGCCACCCACAGTCGAAGACGCGCTCGGCCAGCAGATGCTCGCCCTCGTGATCCAGCTTGAAGCCGCCTGCACAGCCACCGACAACCTGGCCAAGGCGGTGGAGGAGACGTTCCCTCAGCACCCGGATGCTGAGATCATCCTCAGTTTCCCCGGCCTCGGCGTCCAGCTCGGCGCCCGGGTGCTGGCCGAGATCGGCGACGACCGCACCCGGTTCGCCGACTCCCGCGGTCTCAAGGCATACGCTGGCTCCTCGCCCATCACCAGGGCCTCCGGCAAGAAGTCGAGCATCACTCGGCGATGGGTGAAGAACGACCGGCTCAACCACGCCGGCTACCTCTGGGCCTTCTCCGCCATCACCGCCTCACTCGGTGCCAAAGCCCACTACCGAAGACGTCGCGACGACCACGGAGACTGGCACGCTGCCGCCCAGAGAAACCTCTTCAACCGCATGCTCGGCCAGCTCTACCACTGCCTCCAGCACCGCAAGCTGTTCGACGAACAAACCGCCTTCCTCGTCGAACTCGCCGCCGCTTGACGAGTTAGAACCCTGAGGTGTCTGCTTCGCCACCAGCACCCAGCACACCCCGATCGCCGAGCTGGAGCTGCGGCACCGCAGCGGGCCCGCGCCGAGGACCGCATCCGCGCCGCCCGCTCCACCGGCCTGCGCAACCTCCCCCTGTCACGAAGCCGCACAGAACGAGGTCTGGCTGGAGATCATCCAGATCGCCCTCGACGTGCTGGCCTGGATGCCCCTGCTCGCCCTCGCCGGCCAAGTCCGCCTGTGGGAGCCCCGCCGCCCGCAACTTCACCTTTTCTCCGCCGCCGCGCAACTCGTCACCACCGGACGACGCCGCATCCTCCGCTTCGCGAAGCACTGGCCCGGACCCTCACGCAAGATCGAGGCTAAATAGTTCCCAAAATGGGGCTTCACCCATGTCTACAAATGAGGGGGTCGTAGCAGGCTGGACGGCCTGTCATCATGATGTCCAAGATCAGCTCTCATGCTAAGGAGATGCAAGTGAGCGCGGTTTATGAGCGGCTCGTTGTTCTGCTTACCACAAAGTTGGGTGTGTCTCCTGACGATGTGAGTCCGGATGCCACGTTCGAGAACCTTGACATAGACTCGCTCGCCCTGGTGGAGCTGACAGATATCCTCGACTCCGAGTATGGCATATCCATCGAAGAAGGCGCTGTGCGCAAGGAGTCCGCCCTCGCCGATGTAGCCAAGGTCCTCGAACGCTATCTGGTGTCCTGAACCTAAAATTCGCCAGGCAAATTGGCCCCTGTGGCGGGGATGGGTCGGCCGAAGGCCTGATAGTGACCGACGATGAGCGGACGACGCCGACCGGGTGGCGCGTCGGGTGAAGTCATCACAGGCTCTGGCGTTGCGGTGCAAGATCGCGCCGGTGTGCGCCGACGGCAAGTCAAACGCCGCTGCTGCCGGGTGGCTGGGATGCTCTGGACACCTCGAGCTCTCCATCGTCCCGTTGTTCGTCGAGAAGGTCGTGGATGTCGTCGACCTGCCATCACCCGCCTGAGAAGGCGGTGGTCCTCTGTGTCACTGAGAGGTCCCGGGTCCAGGCGCTGGATCGGTCGTAGCCGGTTCTGCCGATGATGCCCGGGATGCCCGAGCGGCGCATCCACGACTACGTCCGGCACGGCACCCGCACCTTGTTTGCCGCCTTCAACATCGCCGACAGGGGGCGAGGCGGACCGCCGGCACCGCGCCACGGAGTTCAAGAAGTTCCTGGCCGCCGTCGTCACTACCGTGCCCGAATGCCTCGACGTCCATGTGGTCTGCTACAACCACGGCACCCACGAGACACCGGCGATCAAGGCATGGCTCGCCAGGCACCCCGGGTTCCACCTGCGCTTCACCCCGGCCGGCAGCTCAAGGATCAACCAAGTATGGCGGTCGTTCGGCTTCCTGACCGACCAGCGGCGGCAGCTGGTCCTTCGCGCCTCCCCGCTTCCTCTCCATCAGGCCCTCAGACCGTGCTTGTTGTACCGGACTTGGTCCGGCACACCGTCCGCGGGGACACCCCGGCCAGTTCCGCGATGTCCTTACGGAGACAGCCCTTGCCAGCCCACAACACGATCCAGGCCCGCAAGGCCGCATCCGAGGCACATGCCGTTCTGTCGTCAACGCCTGTAATTCCGCTACCGGTTCCCAAGAGAGGTTCACGCACCACCCAACAAGTCGAGGAGCTACGGGTGACACCAACTGAATCCCGAGACACCATCAGTCCCAGAGCGAGCCGCACAGTTGCGGTCACGGGCCAGGGGCTCGTGACCCCAGCCGGTATTGGGACCGGTGTGAACTGGGAACGTATCTGCAACGGCGGCGGAACAGCGGCAAAGGACACTGAACTCGCGGGCGGGCCTGTTGAGTACTCCTGCCGCGTGCCCTACTTCGACCCGGCAGAGGCTGTGGGCGCCCGCGACGCATGGCGCACCGACCGCTTCGTCCAGCTCGCCCTGATGGCGGCGAGGGAGGCGGTCGCCGATGCGGGGCTGGATCCCGCCTGCTGGGACGGGGACCGGGTGGCCATCGTCATTGGTTCGGCCGCCGGTGGGGTCTCCACGTCGGAAGCCCAACATGAACGCTTCCTGGACAAGGGAAGCAAAGGTGTCTCCGCCCTCTTCCACCCGATGGCACTGGGCAATATGGTGGCAGGGCGTCTCGCAATCGACTACGGGGCCACCGGGCCCAACCTGGTGACCTCCACAGCCTGCGCTTCGGGCGCGACGGCTATCGGGGTCGCAAGAGACCTCCTGCTCTCCGGCGCGTGTGACATCGCCATCGCCGGCGGTACGGAGGCGGCGATCACTCCCACCTTTGTGGCGGGCTTCGCCCGAATGGGCGCGCTGTACACCGGAGATCTCCCGCCCGAGCAGGCGTCCCGTCCCTTCGACAGGGCGCGGGGCGGCTTTGTGATAGGCGAAGGCGCAGGCATCTTGATCCTCGAACGCCTGGAGGACGCTCGAGCGCGCCGCGCACGGGTCCACGCCCGACTGCTGGGCTACGGAGCATCATCCGATGCCAACCACGTCACTGCTCCTCACCCCGACGGGCGTGGAATCGAGCAAGCCATGCGCCGCGCCTGTGATGATGCCCGGATACCTCCGCAGCGGATACAGCTTGTGAACGCCCATGGCACCTCCACCCCGCTCAATGATCTGACCGAAGCGCGCGCCATCGCCCGCCTCGGCTCGGAGGCGGTTGCGGTCACGTCGACGAAGGGTGTCACGGGGCACACCTTGGGCGCAGCCGGAGCGATCGAAGCCGCGTACACGGTACTGAGCCTTGCTCACCAGAGGATTCCCCCCACCGTGAACCTCGTCGAGCTGGATCCGCAGATCCGGCTCGACGTCGTCGCCGGATCCCCGCGACAAGTGGAGCTCACCTATGCGCTCAGCAACAGCGCTGGTTTCGGCGGCCACAACGTCAGCCTGCTGTTCGCCACCTGACGTCCGCGTGCGGACATCTGAAAGGACCCATGAGATGGAACGACATCTCGAACAGAGTCTTGCCCTTCCTTTCGGTGAGAAAGAGCTCGAGGAAATCGTCAACCTGGTGTTCGACGGCGACTTCGACACTGTCCATCGCCCGATCCGCGAGACGGTCGCCGACCCACTCTTCGACCGGCGCGACGGCCTGACGATGACAGAGCAGGGCCGCCTCGCCTATGAGCGCATACGGCTGATACACCAGCACGCCGGATGCGCCCAGGAAGTCATCCGCGACGCGCGACGGCTGTTCGCGCTGAGCGAATGGCCGGCACTCATGGACACAACCACGTTGCCGCTGCTGACGGTGCACTACAACCTCTGCCTGGCCACCATCCTTGAGCATGGCCGAGGACGGGACGACCTTCAGGACTACATTGACGAACTGTCCTCGATGCGAACAATCGGCATGTTCATGGTCACCGAGTTGGGCTGGGGCAACAACGCGGCAGCACTGCAGACGCGAGCCGAGTACGACCGCGCCACCGATGAGTTCGTTATAAACACGCCTCACCCCCAAGCGCAGAAGTTCATGCCGTTCACAGGTATTCCAAACATCCCCAAGCTGGCCGTGGTGATGGCCCGCCTCATGATCGATGGCACCGATCAGGGGATCTTCCCTTTTATCATTCGCATCAGCGACGAACACGGACTGCTCCCTCAGGTGCGGGCGTCCGCCCTGCCAGAGAAGTCTGGTCTCGCGTTGGACAACGGCGTCACCTGGTTCGACCACGTCCGAGTGCCCAGGCGCAACTTCCTCGGTGGAACCATGGGCCACCTCACCCCCAAGGGGGAGTTCGTCAGCAGCATGCGCGGGCGGCGCCGACGGCTCTTCGCGGCCCTCGAACGCGTGCACGCCGGCCGCCTGTGCCTGTCCAGTGCTCTGGTCGCGGCTGGCCGGGCGAGCGTGTACACAGCCGTGGAGCACGGCTTCCGCCGGCACACCTTCGCCCCCGCCCGGGACGATGTGCCTGTCCTGGCCTACCGCAGCCAGCAGACCGCGCTCTTTCGCGCGCTCGCCCACGTCTACGCCATGACGTTCCTCATCAACCACACGAAGCGTGCCTTCTTGCGGTCGCCGGAAGACGAGCAGACCAAACAACTCATCGCGATCGCAAAAGCGGTCACCAGTTGGACCATCACCGATGTCCTCACCACATGCCGCGAGCGCATCGGCGCGCAGGGCATGTTCGCCGCCAATCACATCGCCGAGTACATCGCCATGGCTCAGGGCGTGGTCACCGCCGAGGGCGACAACCTTCCCCTGCTCGCCAAGGCGGGCGGCAAACTCATGGCCGATCCGGGGCCTCATCCCCGTCCCGCACCACCCACTGGTCACTCCGGCCTGACCGACCCGTATTACCACCTCGCGCTGCTGCGCCACCGAGACGCCGTGGTCGGCCAACGCGCCACCCACTCCATGCGCCGCGAGATACGCAACGGGGCCACCGTCTTCTCAGCCTGGAACGCGCATATCAACGTCGCGGTGGACCTGGCGCATGATCACGGCAAATCGGTTGCACTCCAGTCCTTCGCCGAGGTCCTCCCGCACATCCGCGCTCCCCGTGTGAGGTGGGCGCTGCGACTGCTCGCGTCGATCTACGCGCTCGATGTCACCCGTCAGCATGCGGCCTGGTACCTCACCCACGGCCTGATCACTCCTGACCAGGCCGACCGCATCCCTGCACTGATCGAGCGCCTGTGCAGCCTGCTCCTCCCCGACGCGCAACTCCTCGTCAGCGGATTCGGCCTCACGGATGAATTCCTCCGCGCACCAGTACTCAGCCCTGCGCTCTCAGCATTCCGCGCGACCCCGCGAGTAGACCATGAATGATCGCATCCAACACATCGCCCCGGCGGTCCTGCAGCGGCACGTGACTGTGCAGCCGGGAATGTGCGGTCCCACCCAGGCGATTATCGGACGCATCGGCGACTGGACCTGGCAGAGCGTGAGCGACGCCTGTGGGCTCGATGTATCCAACGCACGCGATGCCAAGGGGAGGCCAGCGTATCTCTCCTTCTACTACTTCCGGCTGACCTCGAGCGGCGACTTCCACCCCAAGCAGCTCACCTTCGGTGACCGACTCGAGGTCCAGACCCGGGTCTTCGGTGCCGGCCGCCGATCCGTCCTGACCATCCACCGCCTGCGGCGCGTCGCCGACTTCTCGGAGCCTCTTGCCACCGAGCCCTTCGACCTGGAGGAGGCGTACACGCGGCCCAGAGACGACTCCATCTATGTCGAGAACCTCAATCTCTGGGTCACCCGCGGTGGCGACCATACCAACGTTGGTCTCATGCGTTCCGTGCCGCTGGGTTTCGACCACACCCTGCTCCCTCCTTTCCCTGAGGCCCATTCGCCGCGCATGCTGTGCAAGGGAGCGCGCCAGGACGAGGAATTCTTCGACCCGGACACCGGCTACTGGCCACTCCTCGCCCCCGAGCTCGTCGTCGACCACACTGTCGACGTCACGCATGATGTGAACGGCGTCGGCTTGCTCTACTTTGCGTCGTTCTTCTCCATCGCGGAACGTGCGATGCTGAAGCAGTGGTCTTCGCTGGGACGCAGTGGGAAGTCCTTCATCAAGCGGACCATCCGGGACGCCCGCATCTGCTACCTCGGCAACGCCGATCTCGATGCGAGACTCCGCGTTCGCCTGCGCACCGTGCATAATCCTGACGATCCGATGGAGGAGAAAACAAATCTGGTCATCCGCGACATCACCACCGACCGCACCATCGCTGTCGGATCCTTCCGCCACAGATATGCCCATGAGCGCGACCTCAACGGGCGTCAACGCCACAGCGGCGTAGCTGCTGGGACTGTACGGTCATCGGGTCTTACAAGATTTTCGTAGCAGGTGATCGCGCTGGGCTCTGGGTCGGCTGAGGAGAATGCGCTGGCGTAGGAGGCGGTGTCCGGCGCGACCGTAGGTCTGCCGCTTGAGCAGCTTGATCTTGTTGTTGGCGCCCTCGGTGCGACCGTGGGGCCAGGGCAGGGTGAGAGCCGCGTCGACGCCGGTGCGGTCGCGCTCGAGTCCGGTGGCGTAGGCGGGTGGGAACGGCAGGTCAGCTGCCCCGACCCTGGTAATCCAGTCGGCCAGCGCCTCGGCGTTGGCCGGTGCCGGGGTGAGCAGAGCGGCGAAGTCGCCCACCGCGTCTGCCAGGGTCGTCATCTCCGGGCAGGGTCCGGCGAGCTGGTCACGCAGCACTTGCTGGTCCTTGCGCAAGCGGGCGGGATCGATCAGTAGAAGGCGGGCGGCCTTGCGCGGGGAGAGGCTGACGTGGTCGGCCTCGGCCCGGCCCTGGTTGATGTACCGGACCAGGAGGTTCGCGCTGCCGGCGTAGCCCATTTCCTTGATCTCGCGCAGGAGATGGGTGACGGGCACCGCGGGGTCCTCGGCCCGGCGTTGGCGCAGATGGTCGCGACAGGGGTCGACCAGGGTGGGCCGGCAGAGGGGTGCCCTCACCATGTGCTCGGGCTCGGTGGGGCGGGCGCAGCGCTTGACGGTATTCAATGCGAGACCCAGGCGGCGGGAGCGTTCCAGCAGGCCGACACCGGCATCGAGGAGCTGGTGGACCTGTTGCCAGCGCTCCGGGCGGCGAGCTTCGAGGCGGCCTGTTCGACACGCCTGCGCTGGTCACAGGGGGAAGCAGCGGGGACAGGTCCCTTCGGACCAGCCGCTGCGCGGTGCGGAAGGAGATCCGGTCGGGATCCAGGGGAGGCGTGGTGCCGGTCGCGGCGTGATGCATCAGATCCGCGGGTCAGGTCATGCACTGTCGGCGACGGCTGAAAAGTGGACCGGTAGCGGGCGCTTGGGTTCTAAGAGCGTGGTGGTGAACCGGTCTGCAGCTCGATGACCAGCGGCTTTCGGGTGGTCGCGGTGTCGGGGTGGCCGACTGCGGGCAGCCAGCCTGCGGTGAGTCGCCGCGCCTGCCCGATGGCGGGTCAGGCGCCGGTGGCTGGCAGTCGAACTTCGAGCAGGGCGCCGCCGGCGGGGCCCGGGTCGGCGGCGGCGACGGTGCCGCCGTGGGCGGTGGCGATGTCGCGGACCAGGGACAGTCCGAGCCCCGCGCCGGAGTCCTGACCGGTGCGGGTCCGGGATGCCTGGAGCCGGACGAATCGGTCGAAGACGCGTTCGCGGTCCGCGGGCGGGATGCCGGGGCCGTCGTCGCGGACCTGCACCAGCGCGGTCGTCTGCTCTGCGCGCCTGATCGTGACCTCGACGCGGCCGACGGCGTAGCGGGTGGCGTTGTCGATGAGGTTGCCCAGCAGGCGCGCGAGCTGGTCCGGATCACCGGTCACCACGACGGGCTCGGCGCCGTGGACGTCCACCGGGACGCGCCCGTCGAATGTGGCGGCGAGCCCCAGGGCGAGGGTGGCCAGGTCAACCTGCTCCTGACGGGCGACGAGGGTGTTCGCGTCGGAGCGGGCCAGGAGCAGAAGCTGCTCGACCAGGCGTTGCATGCGCGTGGTCTCGGTGACGGCGCGCGCTGCCAGCTCCGGCCACGGGGCCCGGTCGGGATGGGCCAGGCCCACTTCGAGGGAGGTGCGCACCGCGGTCAGCGGGGTGCGCAGTTCATGGGAGGCGTCGGCGACGAACCGGCGTTGCCGGTCGGCGGAGGCCTCCAGCCGGTCGAGCATCGTGTTCAGGGTGCGCGCGAGGCGCGCGATCTCGTCGTCACTCTCCGGTTCGGGGATGCGTCGGTGCAGGTCGCTGCCGGTGATCTCGGCGGCTTCGGCGCGCATGCGCTCGACCGGTCGCAGGGTGCGGCCGATCACGAGCCAGGAGACGCCGACGGCGGCGATCAGGACCAGCGGGAGGACGTAGAGCAGGTGCCCTTGGATGTCGCTGGTGAGCAGGGACAGCAGTTCGGTGGAGCCGCCGACGTAGATGACGACGGGAGTGGCGCCCTCGACGTAGCGCTGCGCGATGACGCGTTCGTCTGCGGCCGGCAGGCCGGGGGAGGGCACAGGGGTGGTGCTGCCGGCGGGGAGGGTGTAGCGGGCGCCTTGACCTGCCACGTTGGCGGTGGAGGCGATCACGTGCCCGTGCTGGTCCACGACCTGGGCCCAGGCGTTGAAGCCGCCGGGGGGCGGTGGCAACGGCGTGGGCCAGATGCCGCTGACGTCGCTGCGGGCGACGGTGTCGGCGTAGGCGGACAGGGTCGTCTGCACGTTGGTGCGCACGGCCTGCACGACCGTGGCGGCCAGGACGGCCACGGCCAGCGCCACGGTGATGGTGATCGCCGCTGCGGCCAGCGCGGTCAGCCGAAGTCGCAGCGAGGAGCGCTCAGCTCTGAACCGGTTCAATGCGGTACCCCGCCCCTCTGACGGTTGCGATGGTGCGGGTGCCGAACGGCTGGTCGATCTTGCGGCGCAGGTGGTGGATCCGGACCTCGACGACGCCCGGGTCGGTCTTGCCGAAGTCGTCCCAGCAGTGTTGCAGCAGTTCGGTCTTGGACACCGCTCGGCCGTCGGCGCGCAGCAGGTACTCCAGCACGGCGGCCTCGCCGGCGGTGAGGGCGATGTCCGTGTCCGCGCGTCGGACGCGGCGGGTGGCCGGGTCCATCACCAGGTCGCCCGCGCGCAGTTCGGCGGGGCGCTGCTGGGCGCGGCCGCGCAGCAGGGCCCGCATGTTGGCGAGCAGGACCGGGTACTCGAACGGCTTGGTGAGGTAGACATCCGCGCCGAGGTCGAGGCCCTCGGCCTGGTCGAGGGCGGCGTCCATGGCGGTGAGCATGAGGATCGGCGTCCAGTTGCCCGCCTCACGCAAACGGGTGGTGATCTGGTAGCCGTCCAGGCCGGGAAGCATGACGTCGAGGATGATCAGGTCGAAAGGGTGCTCGGTGGCCTGCCACAGGCCTTCGTTCCCGTCGGCGACCAGCACGACCGTGTAGCCCTCGGCCTGCAGCCCCCAGGTCAGGGACGCGCCGATGGTTTTGTCGTCTTCGACCACGAGGATCCGCATGGCTACACCTTCGCACTAGCGGCGCAGCCCGGGCCGGACGCACCGCTTCGGCTCTTACCGGAGCCTTGTCCGCTGACGCCGGTGAGGTGGCCGGTCGCGGGGATGGCGAGTTGGAGGGCCAGGCCTGTCTGGTCGGGGTGGGCCGTCGTCAGCTGAGCTCCGGCCGGCAGACCGGGCAGATGCACGGTGTAGGGCTTGAGGCTGCCGGCCAGGCCGGAGCCGCCGGGCATCGAGGTGAGGGCGCTGACGGGGAGCTGCTGTCCGAGGACGGTCACGGAGGTGGGGGTGATGGTGATCGTGTCGCCGGTGGTGGTGACGGTGGTGGCGACGTTCACGGGCAGTCCGAGGCCTCCGAGGGTGCCGGCCAGGACCAGGTCGGTTCCGTCGGTGCCGAAGGTGACGAACGTGGAGGCGCTGCCCAGGTGTTGGCGCAGCGCCGGGTAGGGGATCGTGGCGGTCGCGGTGCCGCCGGTGGTGGCGCCGCCGGTGGTGACACCGTGCAGGACCGCGTCGATGTTCATGTCGGTGCCGGCCTTGCGGACCCCGTTGGCGGTGACGTGGACGGTGCCGAGGGTACCGCTCAGGGTGTCCAGGCCGGCGAAGGTGTCGCTCAGCTGGGCGGTGACGGGCCCGGTGGGGTTGAGGCCACACTGGATGGCGCGGCTGATGCGCTGCTCGGCGGTGTGGGCGACGACGGCGTCGGTCGCGAAGGCGGCGGCGAGGCCGGCGAGGGTGACGCCGACGGCGGTGAGTTGCAGGGTGCGGCGCAGGTTCATCTCACGTTCTTGGCCTTGGGGAGCGGCGCTGAGCTGGGCGGACCGCTGGCTGGAGCTGCAGGGAGCGGCGGGGCGGGCCCCCAGGGGGGTGCCGGGGGGTTCGGCGCCTGGGGGCCCTGCCTGATCTGTCAGGGGCGCACGGCCCGCAGGGAGGCGGTGGTGAGCTGCTCGTCGGTGCCGTCGCCGTCCTCGCCGTCGGTGTCGCGGTGGTCGGCGGCGGTGGAGGGCTGGACCCGTAGCAGGCGGGCGGCCCAGGTGGGCAGGTACCAGTTGGCCTTGCCGAACAGGACCACCAGTGCCGGGGTGAGCAGGGTGCGTACGACCAGGGCGTCGATCAGCACGCCGGCGGCCATGCCGGTGGCCATCATCTTGATCGTGACGTCGGGCGCGGAGGACAGGGACGCCAGGGCCAGGAAGAGGATGAGAGCCGCGCTGGTGACCAGGCGTCCGGTGCGGGCGATCCCCTCGACGACGGCGCCGTTGGTGTCGCCGGTGCGGTCGAAGGCCTCGCGGACGCGGGCGAGGATGAACACCTCGTAGTCCATGGAGACCCCGAAGAGGAAGCCGAACAGGAGCATCGGGACGAGTGGGTTGATCGATCCGGTGGCGGGGATTCCCCACAGGCTCTTGGAGCCGTAGCCGAGCTGCCAGATCAGCACCAGGACGCCGTAGGCGGCACCGACGGAGAGGATGTTGAGGGCGACGGCCTTGGCGGGCAGCAGCAGCGAGCGCATGCCGCGGGCCAGCAGCAGGAAGGTGACCAGCGCGACCACGACGAACAGCAGCGGGAACCACTGCATGAGGATGTGGGTCAGGTCGGTGTTCTGGGTCTGCTCGCCGCCGATGAGGGCGTTGTGCGGGGCCGCGGCGCGCAGGTCGGCCACCGTGGTTCCGGCGTGGGCGGTGCCGACCTGGGCGTTGGGCAACCCCATGATCACCGAGGTGCCGCCCCGGTTCCACTGCGGGGAACCTGAGGCCAGGACGCCGTGCATGGTGGGCAGCGAACGCAGAGTGGCGGCGGTCGCGGCCGGGTCGGTGCCGGCGGGAAGCTCGATCGGCACCGAGGTGAGGACCCCGGTCGGGAAGCCGTCGTGCTGGAGCTGGACCAGGGCCTGTTCGGCGGGTCCGTTGGGAGCGAGCGATGTGACGGCGGGCTGGTTCATGTTGATGGTGGCGCCGAAGGCGCAGAGCACGCCGAGGATGGCGGCACCGACGGCGGCGGCGGTCTTGGGCCGCTTGACGATCTGCTGCGCACTGCGGGTCCACCTGCGGCTGGGGGCGCCGACGTTCTTGCGCTTGCGCAGTCGGATCTTGTCCAGGCGGGGGCCGATGGCGGAGAGCAGGAGCGGGACGGTGGTGAGGGCGACGAGGGCGGCGATGGAGGGGATGAACAGCCCGGACAGGCCGACGCCCTGGATGAAGGAGACGGGGATGACGGTGAGGGCGAACAGGCCGAGGGAGGCGATCAGGGCGCTGAAGGCGACGGAGTGGCCGGCCTTCTTCAGCGAGGCGATGACGGCGTCCTTGTTGTCGGCGCCGTTGTCGCGTTCCTCGCGCCAGCGGTTGACCAGCAGGAGGGCGTAGTCGACGGACAGGCCCAGGCCCAGCAGGGCGACGATGAACTGGACCGAGGGGTTGATCGCGATGCTGGTGGCGTAGGTGAGGCCGTAGATCGCGAGCTGCATGGTGAGCACGGAGACGATCGCGGAGATGAGCGGCAGGATCGCGAGCGCGGAGCCGAAGACCCAGGCGAGCACGATGAGGGCGAGGCCGATGCCGACGAGGATCTCGCTCAGTACGCTGCCGCTGGAGCTGGTGCCGCCGTTGCCGAGCTGTTCGATGCCCGTGGTCTGGGTGTGCGCGCCGGGCACCGCCTTGGTGATGGCCGCGCCCATGGCGTCCGTGACCTGCTGCGGGACGGGGTTGCCCATGGCGGGCGGGTAGACCATGACCAGGGTCGAGGTGCCGCCCGTGCCAACTAGGGCCTTGTCGCCGGTGTTGGCGTAGGACAGGTCGCTCACGCCCGGAACGCTCGCGGCGACTTTGTCGGCGGCGGCGAGACCGGCCCTGGCCGCCGGGCTGTCGACGGTGGTGCCGGCGGGCAGGTCCACCACTAGGACGCTCGGATTGGCCGCGACGCCGCCGTAGTGCTGCGCCAGGGACTTGTTGGCGGTGTAGCTGGCCGCGCTGATGGTCGTGCCGCTCTTGAGCCGGCCGGACACCTGCGGCGCCATCAGGACGCCGACGACCGTGATGGCGACCCAGACGAGCGCCACCCAGATGCGGTGCCGCATCACGAATGCGGCGAAGCGTTCCATGACTTCCTACCTCCAAGGCGGCGGGGGTCCGCGACCGCAGACCACTCACGGTGCCGAAGCTAGGAGGCCGTACCTTTCGATCTGCTTAACCTGCCCCCCTCGCGCAATCGCCCACATTTCGAGAACGTTGGTGGACGGTGACGGGCAGGTTTCCCCAGCCTTGACACTCCAGAACCACCGATGCTGAGATTTGCCATAGCAACCACCTCCCCCTCCCATCTCGCACTTCTTGCCATGTCACCCATATTGCTATAGCAAATAGAATCCACGAGAGGTTGTCGTCATGCGCACCAAGCCCAACCGCTCCACCGCCAGAGCGGCGCTCGCCGCACTCGCCGTGGGAACCGTCCTGGCCGGCTGCTCCTCCACGGGCTCTACCACCACGGGAAGCGCCACCGCTCCCGCCGCGTCCGCGACTGCCGCCCCGGCCGCGGTGGCCGACCTGGTGACCAAGTCCCACAGCGAGCAGGGGCTGACGATCTACGGCAACACTCCGACCGCGGTGATGCAGCCGCTGCTGGACACGTTCACCAAGGCCTATCCGTGGATCAAGCCGGCCTACTCGCAGCTGTCGGACAACCAGGTGTACAGCAAGTACACCTCCGAGCACGCCCAGGGCGCCCGCAGCGCCGACCTGCTGATCTCCGACTCGATCCCGCAGGTGCTGCAGGGCGAGCAGAACGGCCTGTTCGCCAACGTCACCCCGCAGGGCCTCGCCCAGTTCCCGTCCTTCACCAACCAAGGCCACGGCGTCTACGTGATGTCCCCGGACCCGGTGCTGGTCACCTGGAACACCAAGCTGGTCCCGGACGCGAAGGCCCCCACCAGCTACGCCTCGCTCGACGCGGCGGTCAAGGCCGACCCCACCCACTACCCGCTGGTCAGCTACTCACCCAACAACCCGCTCGGCTACGAGGCCGTCTACGGACTCGTCCACGTCCTCGGCGCCAACACCGCCTACGGGCACCTGAACACATTCAGCCCGCACACCAAAACCCTCGACGAGGGCCTGGACGGCCTGAACTACCTGGTCCAGGGCGGCGCATCGGTCGGCTGGCTGTCCAGCGGCCTGATCCAGGGCATCGCCCCGCAGTACAAGGGCCTGCTCAAGTACGGATACATGACCGACGCCACCGTGCTCACCCCGCGTCTGATCTCCCAGACCGCCGGCGCGGCCTCTCCCGCCTCCGCGCAGCTGTTCATGGACTTCCTGTTCTCCAACCCCGGCCAGCAGGTGATGTGCGCGGCCGGCATCGAGGCCTCCATGAACAACTTCCAGCCCGCGACCGGCTGCACCGCCGACCTGACCGACCTGGCCAAGCACGTCCCCGCGGCCGCCACCTACCTGGTGCCGGTCGCCCAGGACGTCGTCGACCAGCAGCCAGCCATCACCGGCCACTGGAACAAGGCCCTCGGCCACTGATCCGCGATGACTCCCGACACCATCGACAGGCCGGTCGCGTCCCCGCGGCGCGACCGGCGCCGGGCCTTCCCGGCAGCGCCCGGTCAGTACCTGGTCTGGCTGCTGGTCGCGGTCCTGGCGCTCGCGCCGCTGGCCCCGCTGCTCTACACGTCGTTCCTGTCCAAGCCCTACTACCTGCCCGGCGGGGTGTTCTCCACCGACGCCTACCGGCAGCTCTTCGCCGACCCGGCCTTCCGTACCGCGGCCCTGAACACCGTGGTCTTCGCCGCCACCGCGACCGTCACCGCGGTCGTCCTGGGCGCGGCGTTCGCGGTGCTGGTCACCCGCACCGACCTGCCCGGTCGCCGCCTGCTCGGCCCCGCCCTGCTCGCGCCGCTGCTCATCCCGCCGCTCGGTCTGATCGTCGGCTGGGAGTCGCTGTACGGGCCGTCCGGCTACCTGACCCAGCTGTGGCACAAGAACCTGCACCTGCCCGCCTGGAATCTCACCTCCCTGCCGGGCATGACCGCGCTCGGGGCCGTCACCACCCTCCCGATCGCCTACCTGACCTGCAAAGCCGTCCTGGAGGGCGCCGACGGCAGCCTTGAGGACGCCGTCCGGGCTTCTGGCGGAGGCACCTGGCGGACGCTCACCACCGTCACCGTCCCCATGCTGCGCACCGCCCTGCTGGACAGCGCCATGCTGATCTTCACGCTCTGCCTGGAGGTGCTGGGCATCCCGCTGTTCCTGGGCCGGCCCGCGAACATCCAGTTCGTCGCCAGCTACCTCTACGACACCTGGTCCAACAGCATGGTCCCGGACCCGCCGACCGTATCCGCGGGCGCGATGCTGCTGCTGGTCGTCGCCTCCGCGACCCTGCTGCTGCGCTCCCGACTGCTGCGCAACGGCAACCGCTACACCGCCGGCACCCGCGCCACACCGCCGGCGAAACCCATCGCGCTGGCCCGCTGGCGCTGGCCCGTCACCACCGGCACCGCCGCCTTCGTGGCCCTCACCTCCGTCATCCCGCTGCTCGGCCTGGCGCTGATGTCGTCGGTGACCGCGCTGACCACCCTGGTCGCCCCCTGGCACCTGTTCACCGCCGACAACTGGCGGCAGATCTGGAACGACCCCAGCCTGCACCGCGCCATCACCGACAGCCTCACCGTCGCCGCCATCGGCTCGGTCGCCACCGTCGCTCTCGTCGCGCTCGCCACCGTCATCGCCGAGCGCTCCGGGTTCCGCCTGCGCCGAACCCTCCCGGCACTGCTCGTCTACCCGAGGGCCACCCCCGGCATCGTGTTCGGCGTCGGCTTCTTCTGGCTCTTCCTCATCGTCGACTGGCCAGGCGCCATGCTCCGCAACAGCCTGTGGGGCGAACTGATCGCCCTGTGCGTCCGCAACATGACGCTCGCCTACATCATTCTTGCCCCCGCCCTGTCCCGGCTCAGCCCGGAGCTGGCCAAGGCCGCGGCCAGCGTCGGCGCGGGCTGGTGGACCACCACCCGACGCATCACTCTGCCGCTGCTGCGCCCCGCACTGATCAGCGCCGTGGTGCTGATGTTCGTGACCCTGGTCAGCGACTACGACCCCGTGGTGTTCCTGACAAAGCCCGGCACCGAACTGCTCGGCACCTCCATGCTCCAGACCTGGTCCAAGGGACTGCCCGGGCCCGTCGCCGCCCTCGCCCTGGTCCAGGTCCTCCTCGTCGCCCTCGCCCTGGGACTCGGACTGGGCTGGACACTGCGCAAGAAGGACCGCCGCCATGCCTGAGATCACCGTCCGCCAGCTCTCCCAGACCTTCGGCGCCAACAAGGTCCTCGACCAGGTCGACTTCACCGTCCCCCAGGGAGCGTTCGTCACGCTGCTCGGCCCCAGCGGCTGCGGCAAGACCACCACGCTCATGTCGATCGCCGGATTCCAGACCCCCGACCACGGCGCCATCGCCCATGGAGACCGCACCCTGTTCGAGTCCACCAGCCGCACCAACCTGCCGGCCGAGCACCGCGGGCTCGGCGTCGTCTTCCAGTCCTACGCCCTGTGGCCGCACCTAACGGTCGCTCAGAACGTCGGCTTCCCCCTCAAGATCCGCAAGGCCGACAAGAAGCAGATCGCCGGCCGGGTCCGCGCCGTCCTCGAACTGGTCGAACTCGCCCACCGCGCCGACGCCTACCCGCACGAACTGTCCGGCGGCCAGCAGCAGCGCGTCGCCCTCGCCCGGGCGCTGGCCCACGGCCCCAGCGCCCTGCTGCTGGACGAACCCTTCTCCAACCTGGACGCGAAACTGCGCGACCGCGCCCGCGAGTGGCTCCGGGACCTGCAGCGCGCCCTCGGCATCACCACCGTCTTCGTCACCCACGACCAGAACGAGGCACTCGCCATGAGCGACCGCATCCTGGTCATGAACGGCGGACGGATCATCCGCGCCGGTACCCCCGAGGACGTCTACCAGCGCCCCGGCAGCCGTTTCGTCGCCGAGTTCCTCGGCCGCTGCAACTTCGTCCAGGGCGCCACCCGCCACCTGGAGGGCTCCACCTGGCTCCTGGAAGCCCCCCACCTGCCAGGCGGCATCCCCTTCCGTCACGAAGGAGACCCGGGCCCCGATCCGGTCACCCTCTCCCTGCGGCCCGAGCACCTCCTCCTCGCCGATTCCGACGAAGCCGGCCCGGCGACGATTGCGGCGGGCTGGCACGCCGAGGTCACCCACACCACCTTCCTCGGCGACCACTACCTCTACAACCTCCGGCTGGGCCCACACGACCTGCAGGCACTCAGCCCCCGTCGCCTGCACGCCGCCACCGTGCGCGTGACCGTTGTTCCCGGCACCGCCACCCCGGTCACCGACGAGCCCCTGCCCGACCACCTCGAATCCGCGTCCACGCCCGAAGCCGACACGCTGTTTGACAATGTGCTGTAGCAGATATCGAATACGACCATGACGCTCCCCTCGCTCAGCTCCCAGTCCCTGTCCGACCAGGCCTACAAGGCCTTGCGGACAGCGATCATCCAGGGCGACCTCCGGTGGGGCGAGAAGATCACCGAGCGCGGCCTGGCCGAGCGCCTCGGCGTCAGCCCCACCCCGGTTCGCGAAGCCCTGAGGCGACTGGAGCAGGAACAACTGGTCGAACGCACCGGGCTGCGCTCGCTGCGTGTCGCCAGCGTCTCCCCGCTCGCTCGCAGCGAGTCCGGCGCCATCGAGGCCGCACTGGAAGGCGTCGCCGCCCGCTTCGCCGCCCAGAAGGCCACCACCGACCAACTGACCGCCTTGGAAGAACTCCTGGACGCGGCCGACCAGGCCGCCACGCGTCTGCGCGGCGACCGCGACGCCGGCCGCCCCCTGGATCCGCAGGACGTCGAGTACGTCTTCGACGCCCTGCGCGAGTTCCACCTCCGGGTCGAGGCCGCGGCCGACAACGCCCAGCTGACCCGAACTCTCGACCAGGTCCGCGCCTTCAGCCGCTCCGAACGCCTCAGGGTCGCCTCCGCCCAACTGGGCGTCGGGGAGGTCTCCAGGCCAGAACAGCGCTACCCCCAGCACCGCGAACTGCTCGACGCGCTGCGCGAGCACGACGCAGATCGGGCCGAGGACATCGCCCGCCGTCACGCCGTGTCCTCCCTCGGCGAGCTTGCCGGCTGGGACCGCACCTAGGCAGGAACCCGGCCGCTCTCCCCGGCTGGCCCATCCCTCTATTGCTATAGCAAATAGATTCTACTTCAGTAGAGAGGAGCACCCGTCATGGAGATCAGGATCCTGGCGCCGACCGGCGCACTCGGGGCCGGCTTCCCGGCCCAGTCCCTCGAACGCGGCGTCGCCCTGAAGCCCCACGTCATCGCCTGCGACGCGGGCTCGACCGACTCCGGCCCCTTCCATCTGGGCACCGGCGAGCCGAAGCTGTCCCGTCAGGCGGTACGCCGCGACCTCAGACTGCTGCTCAAGGCGCGCGACGCCCTCGGCGTCCCCCTCGTCATCGGGTCGTGCGGGACGAGCGGCCGCGACGAAGGCGTCGACCTCGTCGCGGAGCTCGCGCGCGAGATCGCAGCAGAGGAGCAACTGACGTTCAAGCTCGCCAGGATCTACTCCGACCAGAACCAGGCCACCCTCGTACAGCGGTACACCAGCGGCGCCATCCGCCCCCTGGACCCGGCGCCGCCGATCGACCTGGAGACGCTGACCAGCAGTCACGTGGTCGGCATGATGGGCGTCGAGCCCATCCAGCAGGCCATCGCCGACGGGGCCGACGTCGTGCTCGCCGGACGCGCCAGCGACACCGCACTGTTCGCCGCACTGCCGCACATGCTCGGCGCGCACCCCGGGCTGACCTGGCACATGGCCAAGACCGTCGAGTGCGGCGCCGCGTGCGCGATCCCCCCGGCCGCGGACGGCCTGTTCGTGTGGATGCGCGACGACCACTTCGACATAGAACCGCTGAACCCGACGTCCCGACTCACCCCGCACTCGGTCGCCGCGCACACCCTGTACGAGAACGCGAACCCCTACCTGATCACCGAGCCGTCCGGCGTCCTCGACACCACCCGCTCGACCTACACCGCACTCGACGAGCGCCGCGTGCGGGTGGCGGGCGCCGAATACCACGAGACGGACACCTACACGATCAAGCTGGAGGGCTCACGCCTGGTCGGCTACCAGACCATCGCGGTCGGCGGGATCCGCGACCGCGTCGTCATCGAGCACCTGCCCAAGCTCCTGCCAATGGCGAAGGGGTTCTTCCGAGCCAAGATCCTCGACGTCTTCGAGGGCGCGGTGAACCCCGACGACGTGGACATCGACTACCGCCTCTACGGCCAGGACGCGGTCCTCGGCCCGCTCGACCCGCAGCGCTTCGACGACGTCCACGAACTCGGGATCCTCATCACCGTCACCGCCCCCACCCAGGAGATAGCGCACGCCGTTTCGACGTTCGTCGCGCACGTCTCCTCCCACCTGCCCATCCCCGGCTACGACGGGCTCGCCAGCACCATCGCCTACCCGTTCTCGCCACCCGAGACCGACCGGGGCCCCGTCTACCAGTTCACGCTCAACCACGTCGCCGTGCCCGCCGACCCGTTCGAGATGTTCCGCGCCGTCCACGAGGAGGTGGCGCCGTGACCCGGCTGCTCGACCTGTGCTCCCTGATCCGCTCCAAGAACGCCGGCCCGTTCACCTTGACCTTCGACTTCATGTGCCACGACCGGGCCGCATACGAGCAGGTGTGCGCCTCTGGCGTGCTGAATCCGCAGCTCTTCGCCGAGCTGTACGGCGCCGAACCGGAAAGCGTTCTGATCGTTCACCACGACCTGGCACAGGCCGTGAAGGTGTCCTTCCCCCGCCCGATCCGCCAGGGCGACGTCCACGACCGCGACTGCTACGGCGGCCAGCAGTACGCGCCACTGATCGACCTACCCGTTCAGGCCATCGGCGACTGAGCTCCAGCGCGCCCCAAATCGGTCCGAGTGCGAACTCCTCTGTCGTGGAGTCAGTCGGGTGGCTTCCTCGCGGTGGTGTTCGGTGGGGTCGGGCTGGATGCCTCGAACATTCATGCTGGCCGCTGGCTGGGGATAGACGAACGGGCCTCTTGGTAGGAGTGCGGTTGTCGAGACCAACCCTCCGGCCCAGGAGACCCGTTGCCGCATGAGTTCACCACCGCGGAGGCCTGCGGTGCCACTTCGGCCACTCCGGCGTGTGACTGCTACGTTCACCAGTACGGGGCGATCGCGGCGGGGCGGCGTGCACCGCGCTACCCGTCCGACATGACGGACGCGGAATGGGTCCAGGTCAGGGCCTCGATGCCGGTGCCGGCCTGGCTGGAGGGGCGAGGCGGGCGCCCCGAGGCCTATTGTCATCGTGAGATGTTCGATGCGGTGCGCTACCTCGTCGACAACGGCGCGAAGTGGCGGGCGATGCCCGTCGACCTGCCTGCCCCACGCAAGGTGTACGACTTCTTCCGCCGCTGGTCACGTCACGGGTATGCACGTGAGCTCTACCAGCGCCTGCGGCGCCTGCAGCGTCGGCGGGAGGGGCGGGCGGCCGAGCCGAGCGCGGGGGTGATGGACTCGCAGTCGGTGGACGGCTCGGAGACCTGCCCTGCCGCGACCCGCGGGATGGACGGCAACAAGCTCCGTGACGGGCGCAAGCGCCACATCCTGACCGACACCGGCGGTCTGCTGCTGGAGGTCACCGTCACGTCGGCGAACGTGCACGACTCGGTCGCCGCACCGGAACTGCTCGACGCGTTCATGGCCGAACCCGGACGTCTGCTGAAACTGGTCTGGGCCGACACCGCCTACCAGGGCCCGGCGCTGGCGACCGCGTTCGCCGCCCACGGCGTCACGGTCGAGGTCGTCAAACGCCCGGACGGGGCCAGGGGATTCGTGGTCCTGGCACGCAGGTGGACGGTTGAACGCACGCTGGGGTGGCTTGCCCGGGCCCGACGGCTGAACCGCGACCACGAGCGCCGCCCCGACCACCACACGCAGATGGTGTGGTGGGCCGGCCTGATCACCCTGACGCGGAAACTGGCGAGAGAGCGCCTGCACTGGCCGGAGTTCCGCCCCGAGCGCCTGGACCCTCGGCCGGCCTGAACACGCCCCGCTCACGAACCAGCCAGCCACGTGCCTCCAGCGCGTAGGCACGGTGACGCACCTTCTCCACCTCGTTCAACCGCGAGGCGTCCCGCCCCAGTGCCCGGGTCAGCTCCTGCACCGTGACCGGCCCCGACGCGGCCAGCGCGGTCTCGAAGACCTGCCGGTAGGCCCCGCACAACGAGCCGGCGTCCAGACCGGCCCGCCATTGCGGCGGCCGGGCGTCATAGCCCTCCCGCAGGAGCGGACCGACGGGTGCCGCCTGGGCCCCGCGCGCGGGATCAGGTTCCCGCGGCGCAACCGACGCAGGTGACCGCTCGTCACCTTCATGGGCCGGCACCGGTCCCTCGGCGAACATGAGCGCCACCTCCGACCGGGCGATCCGCGCGTGCTCCAGACGCTGCCGGGCTGCTTCCGCCTGAACCTCGGCCTCGCGCAGCACCTCCAGCCAGGACTCCAGGTCCTCCTGGGCCCGCGCCTCCCGGACCTCCAGCAACGCGATCACCGACGGCATACCGCACCTCCACGACCAGGCCACTCCTCCGGGCTGGCTGCCCGCAGTCGGCCACCCCGACACCGCGACCACCCGAAAGCTGCAGGTCATCGAGCTGCAGACCGGTTCACCACCACGCTCTAACGCTTGTCGCAACACTCCTTGATCATTTCGGGGTGTGGTGATCAGCGTGGAGGATTGGGCGGAGATCCGTCGGCTTCACCGGGCCGAGTAGATGCCGGTGAGGGTGATCGCGAGGAAGCTGGGGATCTCGAGGAACACCGTCCGCAGGGCAATTGCGGACGACGCGGCGCCGAAGTATCAGCGGGCGCCGAAGGGCTCGATAGTGGACGCGGTCGACCGCAGATCCGCGAACTGCTCGAGCAGTGGCCCGCGATGCCGGCGACGGTGATCGCCGTCGGCGTACAAGTGGACGTGGCCCTGGCAAGATTTCCGAGCGGGGGTGTGCCACCGTGCGCCGGTGACGCTCCGTCACGGGTAGCGGCGTCGGAGCAGGGCCATGAGGATGACGCGGTGGCGGAGCAGCGGGACCCCCGCGCGTCCGGCCATGATCCGCTTCTGGAGCTTCAGATCGGTGATGCGGCCTTCATTGACGCCGAAGTTGAACGGGGTGGAGATGCCCTGCACGATTGCGGACTGATCCTCGCGGATGGCTTTGGCCAGGCTGGCCAGGGCCGGGAGGCACGCGGTCGTGAGTTGCTCGAGCCAGTCCGGCAGCGGGGCGGCCTCGCGGGCGTCGAGCATGGCAGCGAACTGACGCACCAGATCGTGGGCACGGTCCAGTTCCGGGCAGTGCTCAAACAGCCGCCTGAGTTGCTCGGCGGCGTGCAGGCCGTGCCGGGATGGCGCGGTGGTGATCCAACGGGCGACTTCCCGGGGAGAGGGCGGCCGCTCGCGCGGCGAGTTGATCGGTAGGCCGCGACGCAGCGGCGCGACGGCCATCTTGATCCGCTGGTAGTGGCCACGGTAGCCCTTGGCGACGAGTTCCTGGTGCAGCACCGTTGCCGCGTGCTCGCCTTCCTCCCAGCGTTGCCGCAGGTACTCCAGGTATGGATCGAGACTTGTGGGCCGGCAGGGCCGGGTGGTTCGTACACATTCCTGCCAGGTGGCTGCTCGGGCGTATTTGCGCACGGTGCGCCGGTTCAAGCCCAGCTCGCGGGCTGCGGCGTTGAGCGAGCGACCGGTGTCAGTCACCGCGTGCAGTGCCTCGAACAACCGCTTCGTGTGGTGGCGGGCGGGGGTGTCGGCCTGGTCGGACGGTCCCGCCGGGTTCGCTGGTGGAAGTGCCGGTTCGGGCTCGGTACTGCGGCGGGGAGGCGGCCGCGGTGGATGGCGGCGATATCCCGATCCGCTTCGACAGACCCTGCCACAAGTGGAAGCGGCTGCTGACCTGCACCGCGTCCGGGGCGCCGTCGGTGATGCCTTGACGGTAAACCAGCGAGCCGTCCCGGCGGACCACCTCAATACCGGGGTGCGTACGCAGCCAGGCGGCCAACTGCTCCGCGTCGCGCCCGGCCCACAGCTCGATCGGCAACCGGGTGTCGGCATCCACCAGCAGAGTTCCGTAAACGTCCGTGTACAGCGCGGAACCTGTCCGTACTCCACCTGGTACTTGGCGATCGTGGAGGACAGGAACTGCTCGGCCAGTTCTTGTTCTCCGAGGTGGCGAGCATCCAGCCGACGGTGT
Organism: Streptomyces sp. NPDC052036; assembly: GCF_040680495.1. Lineage (NCBI taxonomy): Bacteria > Bacillati > Actinomycetota > Actinomycetes > Kitasatosporales > Streptomycetaceae > Streptomyces > Streptomyces sp. NPDC052036. The sequence goes on from NZ_JBFAWW010000010.1 coordinate 25,769, forward strand.
AGCGGCTGTAGATGTCGATGATCGTGTAGAGGCAGTAGTAGCTGCCCTTGACGGGGCCCTTCAGCTTGGTGATGTCCCACGACCACGCCCGGTTCTGGCCCTCGGCCACGAGTTTGGGCTTCTTGCACGGCGGTTGGGTGGCCTGCCGACGCCGCTCGCGGACCTCTCCGTGACGGCGCAGCAGCCGGTACATGGTCGACTCCGAACACAAGTGGCTGCCACGGTCCAGCAGGACCGCGTACAGGCCGGGCCTTGTCCCTGAGGAGTGGACACCCATTCGTACTCTTATGCGGCGAGTGTCAGGGTGGCTGATTGCTGTTCGTGGGGGATCGGTGCCTGCTGTCCGTTCGCTGAATGCCGTCGGCGGGTGTTGTAGCGCGTGGTCCAGCGGAAGACCGCCAGGCGGCTGGCGCGAGCTTCGTCGAAACCGCGGTCACCACGAAGCGTCTCGCGTTGGAGGCGGGCGTTGAACGACTCGGCGAGTGCGTTGTCCGCGCTCGTGCCGACCGATCCCATGGCTGCCGTACCCGCAACTCGGCGTGGATATAAGCGAATTCACGAGAGGTGTACTGCGCTCCGTGATCGCTGTGGAAGACGACTCCGGCCAGGCTGTCGCGGGTGGCGGCGGCTGCCCTCAGCGCGTCGGCGACCAGGGAGGTGCGCAGGTGGTCGGCGATCGACCAGCCCGCCAGACGACGCGAGAAACAGTTGATCACCGTCGCCAGATACAGGAACTCTCCGTCGCCCACCGGCAAGTACGTGATGTCCCCGACGTACTTGGTGTTCGGCGCGCTCGCGGTGAAGTCGCGCCGAAACAGGTCCGGCACGGGTGTGGCGGACGGTTCGGGCACGGTGGTGACCTGGCGCTTGCGCAGCCGCAGCCCGACGATGCCGAACTTCCGCATGACCCGTCCGACACGTTTGTGGTTCACGCGCTCGCCCTCGTCGTGCAGCTCGGCGGTGATCCGGGGGCGGCCATAGGTGCCGTCCCATGCGCTGTGCACGGCCCTGATCCGCTCGGTGAGAGCGGCATCGGCCCGCTCACGGGCAGCGCAGGCTGCGCGGCCGGCCCGCCATTTGTAGAAGCTGGAGCGGGCGACCTCCAGCGCAGCACACAACCGCTTCACGCCCCAGGCGCGGTGGTGGTCCTCGGTGAAGCGGCAGCGGTCCACCATTCATCTCGGCGGCGAAAAACTTCGTCGCCTTGCGCAGGATGTCCCGTTCGGTGGCCAGTATCTGGTTCTCCTTACGCACGGCCTTCAGCTCCGCGCGCAGGGCCGCTATCTCGGCCTCCAGATTCTGACTCGTGGCCTCGCTCACCGGGACGTCCTTCGTGTTCGTGCTCGTCGTGCCGCGCTCACCGCGGCGGCCCCGCTCGGCCCGCACCCAGTTGCGCAGGGTCTCCCGGCTGATCCCCAGATCCTTGCCGATGCCCTCGAAGGTGTGACTTGGATCCGACAGGTACAGCGCAACCGCATCCGCCTTGAACTCGGGCGAGTAGACCTTCATCACCATAAGAGATCCCTCCTCCCCGGCCCCTGGTGGGGCCGGGCTCAGAGGTGTCCACCACTCGGGGACAGGTTCCGACCACGTGATCATCAGCACCTACGGGTCGGAGGTACGCGGCATCGTCCAGTACTACCTGATGGCCGGCGATGTCTTCCGACTCGCCCGGCTGCAATGGGTCATGGAGACCTCGATGCTGATGACGCTCGCCAACAAGTACCGCTCGTCGGTGTCGAAGATGGTCCGCGCCTACGCGGCCACCATCGAGACGCCGCACGGGCTGCGCGCAAGTACTTCGAGGCTCGCGTCGAACGCACTGTCAGAAAGCCACTGGTCGGACGGTTCGGCAGGATCCCGCTGCGACGAGACGAAAGGACGGTCATCAACGACCGTCGGCTGGCTCCGGTCAACACCAAACGCAAGGAGCTGGTCACCCGGCTCCTGGCCGGACGGTGCGAGGCATGCAGGCGGATCGACGAGGTGGAAGTCCACCACGTCGCCAAGCTCGCCGACCTCGGGCGACCAGGTGATCGGCCGCCGTGGGCAGATCTCATGGCCGCGCGACACCGCAAAACCCTTGTGGTCTGCAGCACTTGTCATGCGGACATCCACGGCAGGAAACCTGTCGCAGCACTCACGGAGTGGTCACTGGAGAGCGACGTGCGGTAACAAGTCGCATGCGTCGTTCGGGCTGGGGGCTGTGGGAAAAGGGCCTGCTCAGCAGGCACCTCGCTGACGGCCCACCCGTACCCTCCGGCGCAACCTGCACAAAGTCCTGCTCGAGGTCCGCGCGCACGCCGGCAGCTGGGCCACCATCAACCCGCCTCGCCCCGGCGGAGTACGCGAGCAGACCACCCGCGAACGCTGGAACAAGATCCACGATCTCCTCGGCCAGGGCGTCGGCCTGCACCTCGGGCTCGGTTTCGGCCTGCACAGTTACTTGGGCATCAACCTTGTCCGGCTGGAGCTCGAAATCTGGCTGAACAGATGCCTGGACAAGTTTGGCGACTACACGGTCGTCGGCGAGCCCGAGTACGGAACGAACTGGATCCTCCGCGGAGCGGAAACCGTTCACATCACCTGCGGCGGATAGAGATCAATCGGCTGAGTCCGTCGGGACCCGAAGACCGTCCACCACGGCCGACTTCGCCGAAGCCCCCGGTGCCCATCGCCTCTGCCACGCCTTCAGACGCCGGCTGTCCGCAGCACAGCCCGCAAAATGGTCGGTCGAGGCGCACGCTGTCGCGGGCCATGCCAGAATGGCAGCGATCGACGTGGGGGTCCGAATGGTACCTGGACGAGTGACTATGAACAGCTCAGTCTCCTCGCCTGGCCGAACAGCCGGGCCGGGCGATGCGTGCTTTCTCGCCATGGCCGTGGTGGATGCCGATCGAGTTCTCACATACTGGTCGCCGGGGGCTGTACGGCTGCTGGGCTGTCGTCCGCATGAAGTGGTCGGCCGCAGTGCGGCCGACCTACTGGCGGTCGATCTGCCGAAAGCCGCACTGCGCAGCATCGGCCGGCAGCAGGAGTGGAGGGGCCGGGGGGCTTTGCGGCACCAGGACGGTCACACCGTTGAGGTCGGCTTTCACGCTTCCCCAGCCCTCGGCATGCGGCACGCATGGGCCGGGCTGGGTTGTCGCGGTCGTCGGGCCCAGCCCAGCAGAGGATCCGATGGCAGACCTGAAGGGAATGGCATATGACCAGTGGGCCCAGCCCAGCAGAGGATCTGATGGCAGACCTGAGGGGACTGGCATATGACCAGTTGCCGATCGCTCTCGGGTTCTACGACGAGAACATCCGCCTGGTCGGCGCCAACGCGGCTGGCGAGCGTTCGCAAGGCAGAACCAAGCAGGAGATGCGTGGCCTACGGCTGACCGACTTCTACGACAGTGCCGAAAGCCGCCAGATCGAACAGGCCATGGAGCAGGCACTGCTAACCAGCCGGCAGGTGACCGTCGAGACATTCGCTCAGACACCGGGAGAGAGCCTCCCCCATGCCTGGACGGTCGTGCTCTATCCGCTGAAGGACCAGAGTGAACGGGTGCAGGGGGTGGCTATGGCTGCCATGGACACCACCGTTCAGTTCCTGGCGAGACGGCGTCTGGCCAACGTCAACGCGGCCGGTGCCCGCATTGGGACCACGCTGGACACGGAGCAGACGGTCCAGACGCTGGCGGACTTCGCCACCGAGCAGTTCGCCGACTACGCCTCCGTCGACCTGCTCACCGGAGCTGGCCACATCGAGCTGGATGGGCGATGTGTGCATCTTGGCGCTTCGGGCGCTGGGCGGGCGGAGAGTATCACTTCGCGTACGCTGACCGGTGCACGCAGCATTCCTGCACGCTTGTCCGGCAGCCTGGGACCACACGCTTGGGGCGATGAGCACGCTGCTGTACGCAAAGCTATTGCAATCATGCAGGACCGCTTGGCCGAGACGCTCACCCTGGCCGACATCGCCGCTGAAGTGCACTTGAGCGTGTACCACTTCCTGCGCGTCTTCCGCCTCGCCACGGGCGAGACGCCGTATCGATATCTTACGCGCCTTCGCATCGCGCTGGCACAGCGACTGCTGTCAGGCACCACCCTCACCATGCAGCAAATCGCTGAACGATGCGGCTTCTCCGGACCCGGGCCCCTGTCTGCCGCATTTCTGCGTCAACTGGGTATCCGGCCATCAGTCTACCGAAGAAACTCGGCATCAAACAGGTGAGTTCAAGGGGCGCCGGTACGTGCTGGTCGGATTGTGCCCCGGAGGCTCCGGGTACCAGCGGCACGGCTCTCCCGCGACGTCACGCTGTGGAGCCTGCCACTATCCTGACAGAACTACGGAACACGTGGGTCGTCACTACGTTATCCGGTTGTTCCACTCGTCTTGTCTGAAGAATCATGAACTGTGGAGCTCAGTAAAGGCTGTACCCGCGTCTACCGCGTGAACTGATATTCCCAACGGGGCGACTCACTCACGTTCGGGCAGCTTCCTTTATGGGCTCGTCCCGGGATGAAGATCTGGAGCCGGAGCCGACGGCCCATATTGACAGCCATGATGAGTAGGTTATTTGCCTTTGGGATAGCGAGACCCCGAGATGTCTCTCCCTGAGGTACATCGAAACGGTGAGGCTGATCCTTTGGAGTGGACACCCTGACAATGGATCTTGATGGTCCGGGGAGGGCTGTCCAGGTGGGACGTAAGTCTCCGTATCCGGAGGAGTTCCGGAAGGACGCTGTCGCGCTCTACCACGCCGCGGCCGGGAAGCGGACGTACGCGGCGGGGGCCGCGGATCTCGGGATAACGGCGGGGTCGCTGCGGACGTGGGTCCGCAAGGACGACTTGCGTGCCGTGCCCGGACGTCGTGACGCGGGCGGGAGTGAGGCGGAGGAGCTGGCCCGGCTGCAGGCGGAGAATGCCCAGCTGCTTAAGGCGGAGAAAGAAGGGCAGCTGGGGCGCGAGATCCTGCGCCGGGCAGCCGCCTATTTCGCCCGGGAGGTGAAGTGGGCCCTCGCCGCCGGGACTTCACCTCCGACAACCGCGCCAGGTTCGGCGTCAAGCGGATCTGCCGCGTGCTCGGAGTCTCCCGCTCGGGCTACTACCGGCACCTGGCCACCGCGCAGGCCCGCGCCGAGCGCCAGGCCGAAGAGAAGCCGACCGTGAGCGAGATCCGTGCCATCCACGCCGAGCATCATGGCGCCTACGGCGCTGCGCGCGTCCATGCCGAGCCGCGTGCGAGGGGACGGAGGATCAATCGCAAACGCGTCACCCGACTGATGCGAACCAACCACATCGTCGGCCGGCACATGCGGAAGAAGAAGCGGACGACGATCGCGGACCACACAGCGCCGCCCGCGCCGGACCTGGTGATGCGGGACTTCACCGCAAACACGCCAGCTCCTGCAGCATGCGCTCGGCGACGTTGCGGACGAGCTCGATCCCGTCCGCCGTGCGTAGTGACTCCAGCAGGCGTTGTACGTCAGACCGGGACAAGGCCATCGGGCACATCCCGGGTTGAACTGGCCGTGCACCAGGGAGATTTGCACGGTGGCCTGCCTTGTGCGCAGGGAGCGGAGACCGTCACCGGATGCACGCCCCGGGCACCCGCCCACGCACCCCGCACGGTGATTGCCTACACCACACGCGGGACGCCATCGGCAGCAGAGACACCTCCGAGTCGTCCGGGGGACCTCATGCGTCGTCCGTGATCCGTCGTCCGTGATCCGGACCTGCATCCCGTCACCGGTCGTGCTGACCGCCCGTATGCCGTCGCGCGACAAGCGGTCAGCTCGCTTCGCGCCAGGCGGCCAACGGGTGGTACTCGACGGGAATCCGTCCGGTATGCATCCGCATGGCCACTTCCCTGACGATCTGGGGAGTCTTGGCGCTGCGGTTGAAGAAGTGATCCCCTGCCACCGCACGCAGGGTGAAGCCGGCCGGCGCGTAGTCCGCCCAGTGGCTGACAGCGTGCAGGGGAGCAATGGTGTCCCCGCGTGCGGCCAGGGCCAGCATCGGGGCCTGCAGCGCAGTGCGTTCGGCGGTGCAGAGTGCGTGAGCGAGCCGCAGATCGTCGCGGACCACGGGCAGGACCCACTCCTGCCACACCCGGCCGCCTTGGGCGGCTTGCGGCGGCAGGGTCCCATGGCAGACCAGCAGCTGCAGCAACTCCCGGTCCGGCAGCTCGATCCCGGCCGCAAGCGGTGAGTCCAGGTGGGGAGGCTGAGCGGCCCCTACCACGACGAGCTCGGGCCCGGGAAGGCCGGCCTTCTCCCGGGCACGCGCGTAGTTGTAAGCCACCAGACCGCCCAGGCTATGCCCGTACAGAATGTAGGGGTGATCATTGAGGGTGTCGCCGAGCTGTGCCTCGAGCTCGGTGATGAGTCGGTCAGGATTCGTGATTCTCTGTTCGTTGCTGCGTTCGTCGCGTCCTGGCAGGGTTACGGGGATCACGTCGGCGGAGTCACCGATGGTCTCCTGCCAGGCGGAGAAGGACGAGGAGCCTGCGCCGGCGTGGTGGAAACAGACCAGCTTGGGGCGCTGCACCGCGCCCCGCAGGAGCCGGACGGTGGCGAAGTCCGCCGTTTGTGTGTCGTTTGCCGGTCGCATGGCGTTCTCCCAGTGCTCGCAGTGTTGCGCACGAGTTCGTGCGGTTCCTCTAACAGAAACTACGGATGGAGCGACCACAAACCATCCGCAACGTGTCACAGCCCTGTGACAGGAGTCGGGAGTCGGGGCACGTCCCCCTGGGTGGGCTCGGCCGGGATCGAACAGCCGCCGGGCCCGCAGCCTGGGCGTCCGGGGCCGGCCTGGCGTGCCGCCGGTTCCGGGGGCGGGGACGTCCCTCGCCGGCGCGTCGACCATGCAACGACTCTGCCGCGCAATTCGCTGCGGGGGTGAGGGCGGGTCGGTGGTGATCGTTCCTGAGGCCGCTTCTTCTGTTGTGCGGTCATGGAAGCGGTGGACATGTCGATGCGGCCGGTGGGGCTGCCGGAGGTCCTGGAACAGACCGTGATGGTGGCCCGAGCGGCGTTCCCGAAGGGCAGCCTGGCGATGCGGGTGCGGGACCGTCTCGCGGAGGTCTTCGCCGATGAGCCGTTCGCGGAGGCGTTCGGGGTGCGCCGGGACTGTCTCCGGGGACGTTGTCGCTGGTGACGGTGTTGCAGTTGGCGGGGGACCCGACGGGCCGACAGGCAGCGGCGATGGCGGTGTGGGCGAACGACTGGAAGTACACGCTCGGGCTGGAACTGACGGACATCGGCTTTGACGCCAGCGTGCTGTGCCGGTTCCGGGCACGGCTCGCGAACAACGGCATGGAACGGGCGGTCTTCGACCGGCTCCTGGAGCACTGCAAGGACGCCGGCCTGGTGGCGGCCGGGGGCAAGCAGCGAACCGACTCCACCCATGTGATCAGCGCGGTGCGGGACTTGAACCGCCTGGAGTTGGCCGGCGAGAGTGTGCGGGCGGCTCTCGGTCGGCCGCAGAGCCGTGTGGTCGCGCACGGCCCGGTGTCCGATGGCTTCGCTGTGGGTGCCGTGGACCTTCGCTCGCCGAAGTGGCACCCAGGCGGCGAAGGCGGTGTTCATCTCTTCGATGGAGGAGAAGGCCCGGCCTGCCAGCACGTGGTCACGGACGATGCCGACCTGCCGCTCGACCCGGCCTTTGCCCTGGGGCCGGTAGGCGGCCAGCACGTCGATGTCGAAGTCGTAGTGCCCGGCGAAGGCGACGGCTTCCGGGTGCAGCGGGACCGCCTCGCCCGGAGCGACATGCCGGCGCACGACCGTCTTGGTCCGGACGTAGACGATGCTCTTCGGCACCGCCGGAGTGCGCGAATGCCTGCCGGTGGCAGTCGTAGAACGTCGCCAGGTCCTGACCGGTGGTGAAGCAGCGGAACGGGTCGCGCGAATACGACAGCGTCATGTGGAAGGAGTAGACCTTCGGGATGCCGACATGGGCGAGGACCTTGCCCTCATCACCCCAGTCCACCTGGGCCTGAGCCTCCGGGACGACCTCGAACCGCCGGTGCAGACCCGCCAGTTCGCGGGGGCTGATGCCCAGTTCCTCTGCGATGCGGGGGCGGGCTTCCTGAAGGTAGAGCTTCACTCGCTGGTAGTTGATCGCGACCCCGTAGTCCTGGACCAGGCGCTCGTGGATCACTTTTCCCTTGAGCAGGATCTCGGACCTGAGCATCGCGTCGATCAACGGAGTCACCTCGTCCGCCACCCGCCGAGGCCGCTGACCCGCCACTTCTCTCTTCGGCGGTGCGACCGAAGCGGGATCCTTGAGGTACTTGCTCACCGTCCGGCGATTCAGCCCAGTCTCCTTGGCGACCTCTAGCAGGCTCATCGCGCCGGACTCGTACAGCGAACGGAAACGCCTCTGCCCAGACCATCCGCACCTGGGCCACCCAGGACCGGGTGGACGCCGGGGAACGCCGGGGAACGCCGGGGGCTGACCCGCGACGAGAAGGAGGAACTCGCCCAGCTGCGCCGTGAGGTGAAGCAGTTGCGCGAGGAGAAGGAGACCCTCCGCAAGGCCACGGTTTCTTCGTCCGGGAGACCAGCCGGTGATCTGCTACCGGCTGATCGACGAGAACAGGGCACACCACGACGTCTCCCTCATGGCCCGGCTGCCGGGTGTGTCGCGGCAGGGCCACTACGCCTGGAAGGGCCGCTGCCCGTCCCGCCGGCAGCGGGAGGACGCCGAGCCGACCGAGAAGACCCGCGGGCACCACGAGCGGTCCCACGGGACCTACGGCGCCCCGCGCATCCTCGCGGACCTGCGCGTCTGCGGGGATGGGGACCCCAGGGCTCGTCCGTGGCATCCAGTGCCCGGCGCAGGGGCGATGGTTGGCGGGTGCGGCGATGCGAGCAGGCAGGCGGGGTGTGCCGTCCTCGCCCTGGACAACAACTGTGATCACTTATTGCTGTTGATAACGGCCTGCATTACTGCTTTGGCGATCGGTGCCGCCAAGCCGCCGCCGGAGATGTCGTTACGGTTGGCTGAGCCGTCCTCGACGACGACCGCCACAGCCACCGGGCTTGAATTGCTGACTTTCGCATAGCTCACGAACCAGGCGTACGGCAGACCGCTGTTGTTCTCGCCGTGCTGGGCCGTACCCGTCTTGCCGCCGACCGTCACACCCGAAATCTGGGCCATAGCCCCGGTGCCCTTCTGGACAACTGACTCCATCATCGACTGGAGCTCCTGCGCGTGCTCGGGGGTGAGCGGCTGGCTCATCTCCTTGGGCTGCGTCTTGTCGATGACGTCGAGGTTGGGGGCACGCAGCTCGTCGACCATGTACGGATGCATCAGCTTGCCGTCATTGGCGATGGCGGCCCCGACCATGGCCATCTGCAGTGGGGTCGCCGCCGTATCGAACTGGCCGATGGAGGACAGCGCCGTCTGGGAGGTATTGATGCCGGTCGGGAAGACCGACGCCACAGCCCGCACCGGAGTGTCGACGTAATTGTTGAAGCCGAACTTCTCGGCCTCGCTCGCCATGCTCTTCACACCCATGTCGGCGCCGAGCTTGCCGAAGACGCTGTTGCAGGAGACTTCGAGCGCCACCCGGAGTGTGGCGTTCTCGCAGGGCAAGTTCCCCTCGTTGTTCAGCGGCGTCGTGGTGCCCGGCATGATGTACGGTAGCGGCGAGTTGGTCGGCGCGTCGACGTCCGTGACCTTGCCGGACTCCAGCGCGGCGGACGCGGTGACGAGCTTGAACGTGGACCCAGGCGGATAGGTTTCCTTTAGCGCCCGGTTAAGCATGGGCCGATCCTTGCCATGCTTCAGCGCGTTGTAGGCCTTGCCATCCGCGTTGCTCATGCCGGCGAAGGAGCTCGGGTCGTAGCTCGGCGTGGAGGCAAGCGCCAGAATCTTGCCGGTCGTCGGGTCGATCGCGGCGACGGCGCCCTTCTTCTTGCCGAGGCCCTCGAAAGCGGCCTTTTGCGCGGCCGCATTCAGCGTGGTAACGATGCTGCCACCTTCCTGCTGCTCGCCCGTGAACATCGACAGCGTCCGGTCCCGGAAGAGCCGGTCGTCGCTGCCGGTGAGGATGTCGTCGTCGACGTTCTCCAGTCCGGTGCTGCCGAAAGCCTGGGAGGCGTAGCCCGTGACGGGCGCCCACTCGGCGCCGTCGGTCCACGTGGTCTTGTACTTGAGATCCAGGTCGTCCGTCTTCACCGAGCCGGTGATGGGTTTGCCGTTGACGATGATGTCGCCGCGCTTGTGACTGTAGCGCTCGATCGCCACCCGCCGGTTGAGGCTGCTGGAGTCGAGCTGGTCGGCCTTGACGTACTGCAGCCAGTTATCGCGCAGCAGTAGTGCGAGGAATAGGATTCCGCAGAATATTGATATATGGCGCAGCTGCCTGTTCACGATCGAACCACTTCGGTTATCTCTCCTCGGGTGAGGGGGCGGGCGCGCGAGTCGGGGACGGGCGGCGCACGGTTTCGCCAATCTTGATGAGGATTCCAGTCGGGGCCCAGTTGGCGAGGACGGACGAATCCCCGTACGCGGCGAAGAGTTGCCTCATGCTGGTCAGCGGTTATGTCACCCATCACGCCGCCAGCGACCGCGAAGACCTGGACCCCGAAGGGGCCGCTGTAACCAACAGCCAGCAGCCTGCAGAACACATCAAACGCGGCGAGTACTGCCGCGCTCCATGATCATCCCTTACAGCAGGAGGCCGTCCTGCCAGGCCGACAATGAATGGCAATCACATGGTCCAGGCAGGGCCGGAACCTGCGGCCTCCACCGGGAAGTGCAGCTTCCCAAGAGGCGCTTCGCGTCGTCACTTCGGTGGAGACCGCCAAAGGTCGGCGACTGGCCGTGTACCTGTATGTGCGAACCCCTGAAGCGTTCTTTCTCCCGCTCGTGGTCGAAGCACCAGAAGCGGGGCCCGGTTCCGGGGATCGTGTCCTTGAAACTGGGCGGACGGGACATCGACTCGCCGACGGCACCCTTACGGGTAGTTTGAGCGCTATCGTTGCTGGCCGCGATTCTTATACCTCAATCGCGGCGGCAACTTGTTGTAGAGTGGAATGGTGATCTCGGTGCAGCTCCTAGTCGTACTCCTGATCACCTACTGGATGTAGATGCCTTCCCACTTCACCCCGCCGGGATGGTTAGGAAATTGGAAGTAAGTGTATTTTGCGACGGGGCTGGCGGATTGCCAAGTGCCGTCCGACTTGAGCTGTACGCGGTTGTTCCCCGTCGAAAATGCATCAAGTCAATCGTTACTATCTCATTCGAACCTTCTGGCAGTGGCGTAGCGGCTCTCCTGAGTCTTGGAAGGAAAGCTGTAATGCGCCACCAGATCTGCAGGTAATCAATATGATTGCAGGGAACGCGGCTGATGTTCGTTGTGGCGGTTGCTGCTGACGCACTTTCGGCGGGAATGAGTATTGTCAGTCCGATGGTTGTCAGGGTGGCGACGAGGACGGTCGTGAATTTGTTCTTCGTGTATGCCGCAGCGTTCTTCTTCCAGTCCAGCTCGCGCGCATGGTAGCTGGGTGCGTCCGCATCGCAGTGGAATGTTGCATTGCTGGGCAGCTTATGCCGCCCGTATCGATGTGTGTAGTGGCGACCATGTGCCCAATATTGGCCGTCTAGCCTCCCTTTTTAGGGACGTGGCTGGGATATGGGTGGGGGTTTAGGGGTGGTTTATAGCTGATCGGCGTTGATGTCGCCGAGTCCTATCCTTAAATTTCTTCTTGTCAATAGGTCGGGAGTGCTCACTCGCGCTCTCACCATCCAGGGCCGCGCTCCAGGAGGCAGGGATGCGCTTGATGAATCGGGCGGCGACCGTGGGGGCTCGCGGAGCATGAGTGTCACGGCGAGTCGGAAACTGCGAATCGCCTATCGCCACGATGCGCCTGTCGGCGTTCCCTTACCGTGTCGTTGACTGGCATTTGGTCCACCGTAAGACCTCGTCGCTGCGCAGGCAATCTTGAGCGTGGCCTCGCGCAGGTGGGGGTCCTAGCCTCAATACCGGTAACTTAGCCTCCACTCTTCAGCGGTCGCGATTGCCTGCCGAGGTTGATGGTTCGCCCTTTTTGTCCCGCGTGATCGGGAGCTGGGCCTTCGCGTGTCGCCGCGGCTGCGCCACCGCCGCGTGCGAGCGGTGCGGGATATCCAGGAACTGGCTATGGCCCGAGCCGGCGATGCCCCACATGTGGCGAATGCTGGTCGCGGTGATGCAGTAGCGCCATCCGGTCTTCTGCTCGAACGCGGTCAGCTTCTTCAGATGCCGCCGGGGCGGGCGGACACGGCGCACGAGACGCGGACGGCCCCGGCAGTGGTGTTTACCGGCCGGGGCTCCGTCTCTGTCGCGGTGGACCCGGGCCGTTCAGCTCGCCTCGGGCGGTGTGAAGGTCACCTCCGCCGTGGCCACCGTGCCGCCGCGGCGGCCGGGGGCGGTCTGCCACTTCCAGTACAGGTTGGTGTGGGCGATCACCTGGGCCGGGGGCGGTGCGCCGTACGCGGTGAGGTCCTCCGTGGTGTGTGCGTCGGTCACGAGTGTCGCGTCGTACCCGCGCACGATGGCGCCGTGCAGGGTCGAGCGGACGCATGCGTCGGTCTGGGCTCCCGTGACGACGAGGCGGCCCACCCCGCGCTCGGCGAGCAGCGCCCCCAGATCGGTGTCCTCGAACGAGTCGCCGTACCGCTTGTGGACGAGCGGTTCCGAGTCGTGGCGCTCCAGCTCCGGCACGTACTGCCAGCTCGCACTGTCCGGCACGAGGTTGTCGTCGGAGTGCTGCACCCAGATCACCGGCACGTCCTCCGCGCGGGCCTTGCCGATCAGGGTGTTGATGTTCGCGATCACGCTGTCGCGGTGGTGAGCGGTGGCCACCACCCCGTTCTGGACGTCGATGACGAGCAGCGCGGTGTTCGGCCGGTTCGGCAGGGTTGTCATGGAGACTCCCGGGGTTCCTTGCGAGGGGCCAGGTCGCATCACACCGTAGCGACGGCCACTGACAACCGGGCGCGGGAGCCTCAGCGCAGCAGCTCGGCCAGGCGGCGCCAGGCGGCACGGGGGAGGGCGTCGCGCGGCCCGCCGTCGACCACCTGGACGGCCACATGGTCCGCGCCCGCCGCGTGGAAGGATTCGAGCCGTGCCCGTACGCGGTCGTCGTCGCCCCAGGCGAACAACGCGTCGACCAGCCGGTCGCTGCCTCCGTCGGCGAAGTCGTCCTCGGTGAAGCCGAACTGTTGCAGCGCCTTGGTGTAGTTCGGCAGTGCGAGATAGCGGGAGAGAGTGTCGCGCGCCGTCGCCCGGGCGCTGTCCGGGTCCGTGTCCAGCACGACCTTCGCCTCCGGTGCGAGGAGCGGCGCGTCCCCCAGGATCTCGCGGGCCCGGGCGGTGTGTTCGGGGGTCACCAGGTACGGGTGGGAGCCGGCCGCACGGTCGCGGGACAGCTCCAGCATCTTCGGACCGAGCGCGGCGAGGACGCGCCGCCCGGCGGGCACGCCCGCGGTGTCGAGGGCGTCCAGATAGCCGACCATCGCCGAGTACGGGCGGTGGTACCGCTCTGTCAGTCCGGCGTGACTGACGCCGAGTCCGAGGAGGAAGCGTCCCGGGTGGGCCTTCTCCAGGTGGGCGAAGTGCGCCGCGGTCTCCGTCGCCTCGTGCTGCCAGATGCTCTGGATGCCGGTCGCCACGATGATGTGCGAGCTCGCCTCGATCAGCGGCACCGCGTGACGCGTCTCGCTGCTGCCGCCCAGCCAGAGCGCCCCGAATCCGAGCTGCTCCAACTCGGCGGCGGAGTCGGCGAGTTCGCTGCGGTCGGCCGAGTCATCCGAACGCAGCCCCACACTCCAGATGCCGTACCGTCCGACGGCTTCCTTCGGGGAACCTGCCCGGTCCGTGTCCGTGACGTCGCTCATGGGTCCAATACCTCCGTACTCGGTGCCGCGTCATGTCCGGGGCCCTGCTGTGACCCACTGCGATCACAGCAGGGCCCAACCGCCCGGAAGTCCGGCGTATTCCACGGCGGGCGCACGCCCGGGAAGGCCCCGGACGGTCCCGCCCCGCATGCCCCTTGACTTCGAGGGACCCCGGCGTCACATTCCCTGACACTGCGTCAGATATGACTGTCCGTACGCCTCACCGTCCCTCGTCATCCCGGGAGCGATCTGCCATGGCCACCAGCGCGGACCCCGCGAGACCCACCGCATCCCCCGCGGCGGCCGGACCGTCGCGCCGACAGGTGCTCGGCGCGACCGGTGCCGGACTCGCCCTCGCGGCCGGGCTGCCGTGGGCCGCCGGCACGGCCCACGCGGCCGACCTGCCCTCGCTCGGCACGTACGACGTCGTCGTGATCGGTTCCGGCGCGGCGGGCATGACCGCCGCGCTGACGGCCGCCCACCAGGGGCTGAGCTGTGTGGTCGTGGAGAAGGCGGCCACCTTCGGCGGCTCGGCGGCGCGCTCCGGCGCCGGCGTCTGGATCCCGAACAACCCCGTCCTCCTCGCGGCGGGCGTCCCCGACACCCCGGCGAAGGCAGCCGCCTATCTCGCGGCGGTCGTCGGCCCGGACGTCCCCGAGGAGCGGCAGCGGGCCTTCCTCGACCACGGCCCCGCCATGATCTCCTTCGTCATGGCCCACAGCCCGCTGCGCTTCCGCTGGATGGAGGGCTACAGCGACTACTACCCCGAGCTGCCCGGCGGTCTGCCGAACGGCCGCTCCATCGAGCCCGACCAGCTCGACGGGAACATCCTCGGCGCCGAACTGGCCCGTCTGAACCCGCCGTACATGGCCGTGCCGGCCGGCATGGTCGTCTTCAGCGCCGACTACAAGTGGCTGACACTCGCCGCCGTCAGCCTCAAGGGAGCCGCCGTCGCCGCCGAATGCCTCGCCCGCGGCACCAAGGCGGCCCTCCTCGGCCAGAAGCCCCTGACCATGGGGCAGTCGCTGGCCGCCGGTCTGCGTGCCGGGCTGCTCGCCGCGGGCGTACCCGTATGGCTGAACACCCCGCTCACCGATCTGGGTGTGGAGGGCGGGACGGTCACGGGAGCCGTGGTGACGCGCGACGGTACGCCGGGGCTGCTGCGGGCCCGGCGCGGCGTCATCGTCGGTTCCGGCGGCTTCGAGCACAACGCGGCCATGCGCGCGCAGTACCAGCGAGCGCCCATCGGCACCGACTGGACCGTGGGCGCCCGGGAGAACACCGGCGACGGCATCCGGGCCGGCGAGCGGGCCGGCGCCGCCCTGGACCTGATGGACGACGCCTGGTGGGGGCCGGCCATCCCGCTGCCGGACGACCCGTACTTCTGTCTCGCCGAACGCACCCTGCCCGGCGGGCTGTTGGTGAACTCCGCCGGTGCCCGTTTCGTCAACGAGGCCGCCCCGTACAGCGACGTGGTGCACACGATGTACGACCGGAACACCAGCGACCCGGACATCCCGGCCTGGCTGATCGTCGACCAGAACTACCGCGACCGCTATCTCTTCAAGGACGTCGCGCCCCTCCTCGCCCTCCCCGGCGCCTGGTACGACTCGGGTGCCGCGCACAAGGCCTGGACGCTGGACGCGCTCGCCGGGCAGATCGGCGTGGCCGCCGCCGCGCTACGGGCCACCGTGAGCCGCTTCAACTCCCTCGCCCGGAGCGGCGAGGACCCCGACTTCCATCGTGGGGACAGCGCCTACGACCACTACTACACCGACCCCGCTGTCGCCCCCAACTCCTGTCTGGCGCCCCTGTGGCTGCCGCCGTACTACGCTTTCAAGATCGTTCCGGGTGATCTGGGCACCAAGGGCGGACTGCGCACCGACGCGCGGGCTCGGGTGTTGCGTGCGGACGGCTCCGTGATCCCGGGTCTGTACGCGGCGGGCAACGCCAGCGCCGCCGTCATGGGGCACAGCTACGCGGGCGCGGGCTCGACGATCGGCCCCGCCATGACCTTCGGGTACATCGCTGCGCTCGACCTCGCGGGCGGGGCGTGACCAGGTACGGCACGGCTCAAGGAGGGGGAGTGCGAGGAGCGGGGCGCAAACCCATGGCAACGGGTTCATATAGGCTGCTCGCTTCGGCCCCCACAGTCCGCGAGCACCCGGGAGAGTCCCAGTGACCGTAGCGATCCCTCCGTCCGACACGGCCGGTTCGCCCGACGACCGGCCCGTCCCCGCGACGCCGGCCGACGACGCTGCGGCTGCCGTACCGGCCCCCGTCGGCGAAGGGTTCTGGGTGGAGCCCGGGGCGGCCGACGACGCGGCCCCGGACCCGGCCGAGCCCGAGGTGGCCGAGACGGTCATCCGTGACGCCCGCGAGTTCGGGGTGTACGCCCGGACCGGCGGCTGGGCGTTCGCGCTGAAGGTGGCGCGCAGCGTACGGCCCGGCGGCGAGCCGGCGGGCGAGACGCCCAAGGTCTCCGCCAAGCGGTTCGCCGACCTGGCGGGGTGCTCGCCGGAGCGGATCATGCGCTACTACAAGGCGTGGGACAAGGCCGCCGACGACGGACTGGTGCCGCACTTCGAGATCCTGGTCCCCGGCCAGGACATCGAGCTGCCGGACTCCGATGCGTGGCTCTCGTACTACACCGCCCGCTCCAGCGCGACCTCCGAGCGGGGTACCGCGATCGCCGCGGCGGCCGAGGCCGAGGGCATCCGGCCGACCAAGGCGCTGGAGGTCGCCGAGAACCCCACCGCGCTGCGCGCTGCCATCCTCGCCGACCCCGCGACCGCCCGGACCGCGCGGGCCGCGCTGCTCGACCGGCTCCGGGAGGATCCGGTCCTGCAGACCGAGCTGGCCCGTGACGTCGCCCGCACCGACGAGCTGAAGAAGGCGGTCGCCACCGAGAGCCGGGCCGCGGACCGTATCGGCTATGTGCGGCAGATCGTGGAGAACGGGCAGGTCAGGACGCCCGCCGGGCAGACGATCGAGGCGCCCGCCGAACTCCGCGCGGAGGCCGAACGCCATCTGTCCCTCATCGACGAACTGGACGACGGGGAAGACACCGGACAGTGGGCCACGGAGGCCTACGACACGGTGAAGGAACTCGTGGTCCAGACCGTCGAGGCCGACCCGGAACTGCGCCGCGAGGAACGCCGTACGAAGTTCTACGGCAGCCTGCAGCGGGCGACGAAGGTCTTCGAGGAACTGACCCTGGACGACGCGGAGGATCTCGACGACCTGTACGAGGACGACATGCTCCAGCGTCTGGAGGAGCTGCAGACGGCCATCGGCACGTGCATCGCGGCCCTGCGCAGGGCCGCCCCGGAGCGGCCCTGACGCCGGCCTTGCCGGACGGCAGCCGGCTACGCGGGAACGACGGCCGGTCGCGGGCGCGGTTGCCCCTGCGGTCGCGGTACGACGGCGCTCAGCCGGTGGACCACGGCCGGCAGGAACGGTGAGACGGCCGTCGCCCCGGTCGCCGCGGACAGGGCGATGGCCCAGGCGGCCGGGCCGAGGGGGGTACAGCCGAAGAACTGGCTGAGCACCGGGGTCTGGACGACGGCCGCCAGCGCCGCGAGGGAGCCCACGGAGGAGACGACGATCGATCTGCTCCGGCCGCCGGCCAGCAGCGTCTGGCCGAGCTGGGAGCCCACCAGCGCGACCAGGGCGACGGTACGGGCACGGGCGCGGCGCCCGGTGAACCGCGCGGCGAGCCAACCGGCCGTCGCGCCGAGGGTGGTGGCCACGGCGCGGCACATGGTCTCCTCGGTCAGCGCCGTACCGAGCGAGACCTCGGGGCCTTCGTGGAGCATGCGGTCGGTGGCCTCGGGAGGGGGCGGGCGCAGCGCCACGGCCATGGCCGGCGCGAGGTCCGTGAACAGGTTGACCAACAGCAGTTGACGGGCGGTCAGCGGCGAGGTGCCGGTGGCGGCCGCACCGAGCAGGGTGAAGGCGATCTCCCCGAGGTTGCCGCCCACCAGGATCGCCAGCGCCTGGCGCACCGAGGCCCACATGGCGCGCCCCTCCACCAGGGCGGCGAGGACCGTCTCCAGCCGGTCGTCGGTGACCACCAGGTCGGCCGCCGCACGCGCGGCCGGGGTGGCTCGGGTGCCGAAGGCGATCCCGATATCGGCGAGCCGGATGGCGGGCGCGTCGTTGGCGCCGTCGCCGGTCATCGCGACCGTGCTGCCGAGGCGTTGGAACGCCTGCACGATACGGACCTTGTGCACGGGGGTGCCTCGCGCGACCACGCCGATCTCGGGCAGCAGCGCGTCGAGGGCGTGGTCGTCGAGGTCGTCGAGTTCGGCACCGGTCACCACGCGTCTGCCGTTCAGGACGCCCAGTTCGGCGGCGGTCGAGCCGGCGGTGGCCGGGTGGTCGCCGGTGATCATCACGATGTGCACGCCGGCCTCCGCGAGTTGGCGCACGGCGGCCGCCGCGGTCTTGCGCACGCGGTCGGCGAACGCCAGGAACCCGGCGAAGTCGAGCCCCCGCACGGTCTCGTCCGTGAGGTCGCCCTCGGACGCGTCGCGGAGTTCGGCGACGGCGAGGACGCGGTGGCCCTCGGCCGCGAGCCTCTCCCCGGCGGCGAGGATGTCCGCGCGGCCCGCCGCGTCCAGCGGCCGGCCGCCGCGGGTGGCACAGCGTCCGACGACCTCCTCGGGAGCTCCCTTCACCGACAGGATGCGGCGGCCCTCGGACCGGCACAGGGTGGCGTGGAAGCCGCGGCTCGGCTCGAACGGCAGTCCGGACAGGCGCTGCCAGCCGGGCGCGCCCGTCGTCCGGCGCACCCCTGCCTCCTGCGCCCCCGCGGTGACCGCGCCGTCGGTGGCGTGTGCGAGCCCGCCCTCGCCGTGCGGGCGCGGTGTGGCCCGCAGCGCGACGGCGAGTACGGAGCGCTGTGCCTCGCCGAGTGACTCAAGGCGCCGGCTGTCGCCGTCCGCCGCGACGGAGACGAGGGAGATACGTCCGTGGGTGAGGGTTCCGGTCTTGTC
Organism: Streptomyces sp. NPDC052036; assembly: GCF_040680495.1. NCBI lineage: Bacteria > Bacillati > Actinomycetota > Actinomycetes > Kitasatosporales > Streptomycetaceae > Streptomyces > Streptomyces sp. NPDC052036. Next base: position 44,648 of record NZ_JBFAWW010000010.1, read on the forward strand.
GAAGCACAGCACGTCGGTGCGGCCGGCCGCCTCAATGGTACGAGGATCCCGGACCAGGGCGCCCCGGGTGGAGAGCCTTCTGGCGGAGGCGAGTTGGGCCGCCGACACCAGAAAAGGCAGCCCCTCGGGAACGCTGGCCACGGCGAGCCCCACGCCGGCGCCGACGGTGTCCCGGGCCGGGCGTCCGCGCAGGGTGCCGGCCGCCATCACCGCCGCGGCCGAACCGAGCGCCACCGGCAGGGTGCCGCGGGTGATCCGGGCGAGCCTGCGCTCCACCCCGACGGCGGGGGCGGCGCCCCGGCCGACCGCCGCGGCCCGGCTCGCCTCGGTCGCCGGGCCGGTCGCGACCACGACCGCGCGGCCACGGCCCGCCGCGACCGTGGTGCCCTCGTAGACCATCGACGTACGGTCCCCGAGGCCCGAGGCCAGGACCGGCGCGACGTCCTTGGCCACCGGGAGCGACTCCCCGGTGAGCGCCGACTCGTCGGTCTCCAGGTGGTGTGCCTCCAGCAGGCGGGCGTCGGCCGGTACGACGTCACCGGCGTCCAGCCGCACCACATCGCCCACGGTCAGGTTCCGCGCGGGGACGGTGGTGTCCGTGCCGTTGCGCACCGCCTTCGCCATGACGGCCGACTCGCGCCGCAGCCGGGCCACCGCCCGGTCGGTCCGATGGCGCTGGAAACCGCCGAAGAGCCCGGACAGCGCGGTGACGGCCACGATGACGACGGCGTCGAGGACGGCTCCCACGGATGCGGACATGGCCGCGCCGGCCCCCAGCACGGGCGTGAGGGGATTGGCCATCTCGGTCACGTAGGCCCGGCCGAGCGAGGTCGTTCGCACCTCTTCGCCCCGGGCGATGCCCCGCTCCCGTACCTCTTCCGTGGTCAGCCCGGCGTCCCTGCTCCCGGTCCGGGCGAGCACGGTGGCCGGGTCCATCGCGTGCCAGGGGTGCCGGGACACATCGGTCAGCGGCAGAGGCTGCCGCAGCAGCCGCGCCGCCGACCAGACACCGGCGGCCGTGCCCAGGGCGGCCGCCGCGTTGAACGCCGTCGTGCTGTGGGTCGTGGCCCGCCGCGCCTGCCCGGCCACCGCCGCCGTCGCGCCGACCGCGGCGGAGGCCTGCGCGAGCCGTACTCCGCGATGCGCGCTGTCCCGTGCGCCGCGACACGCGTGCACGAGGACGACGGCCGCGGTCGGATCGCCGTCCACGTACAGGTCCGCGCCCCAGGGCGGTCCGCTGTCGGGGCCGGCCACGCCGACCCCCACGTCGGCGGCCCGCAGCGCGGTCCGGTCGCGGGAGACCAGCAGCACGCCGGTGCCGTCGCGCTGGAGGTCCCGTACGACGTCGAGCACCTGCTCGCCCGCGCCCCGCACCGCGTCTGCCTCCCGCACGGCCGGTTCCTGGGTGTACCCGCCCGTGACCACGATGCTCAGCCCGGCGGCGTGGGCGGCGGGCACGAAGGCCCCGGCGGCGTCGTGCAGCCTCGGCACCACGCTGACCACGGCGTGCAGGCGCCGTCCCCGCGCCAGGCCGAGCACGAGCCGCGCGCCGTCGCGTGCCAGCCGTTCCCGGGCCTCCGCGCCCGAGTCCGTGTCTGTGTCCCCGTCCAGCGGGAGGTCCTCGACGGGCCCGAGCGTCCAGTCGTCGTCCACGGACAGCCGCTCGGGCGCGGATCCGTCGAAGAGCCGGTGGGCCCGCGCGGCGAGTTCTCCCGCGGGTGCGTCGTCGAGGGGCACCAGATCGGCCAGCACATGGGAGCCCGTGGCCAGCACATCCGTGTCGAGGAGCACCGTGCCGATCCGGTCCAGCCGGCGCAGCGCGCGGGGCTCGGCCACCAGCACCCCCTGGCGTGCCAGGCCCCGGCCCAGGGTGCAGGCGAATCCTTCACGGGCGAGCAGCGGAGCCTTGGGGATCGCGGCCAGCGCGCCGCCGGCGGCCTTCGAGGGGCGCCGGGTGACGAGGAGGGAGCCGGCGAAGGACGCCGCAGCCACGAGAGGCACCTGATCGGCGTAACGCTCGACGGGGCCGTGCCGGAGCGGGGTCTCGCGGGGGAGCGGGGGCGCCGCGCGGTCGGCTCCGGCCTCGGCGCTGCCCGTGAGGCGCGGCTCGGCCGCGGCCCAGGCCGCGCACTCGGCGTTCGCCTCCAGGATCCGCAGGGCGTGCCGGAGAGTGTCCACACCGGTGCCGAGGAGCCCCCCGGAGCCGGCCTGGCCCAGGGCCGTGAGTCCGGCCATGAGCAGTCCGACGGACTCGGTGCCGACTGCCCGCTCCACCAGGGACCGCAGCCGGGGCATCGTGTCGACGAGCGGGGCGAGCGCGGCCATCGAGGACGGCAGGGGAGCCCTGCGCACCAGGACCGCCGCCGCGGCCAGCGGCGCCGCGACCAGGTGCAGTGCCATGGCGGAACCCGCGCGCCGGGCCGGCCGGCCGGAGAGCGGGTGGTCGGGCAGGGGGAGGTCGATGTCGTGGGCCTCTTCGACCGTCTCGACCGCCTCGGTCAGGGCCTCGACGATGTCCTCGGCGTCGTACCCGCTCACAGTGGCGAGGACGACATGCCCGAGCACCGTGTTGGCCACCGCCCAGGCCACCCCCGGCACCTCGGCGAGCCGCCGTTCGACCTCCTCGGCGAGCTCCTTGGTCCTGGCGGGGGGCAGCTGGCCCTGCCGCAGACCTCGCACGGCCACGTGGGCGCGCCCGTCGAAGTGCCGTATGCGTCGGCAGGTGTCGCCCTGCAGCACGGCGGCGGCACAGGACACGACGGTCCGCAGCAGCGTGCCTCCCGGCAGTGCCACCACGCATCACCTGCTCCCGGGCCCGGTGGGTTGACTCCGGTTGCACGAGTAGCCACCGGACGTAGGTTTCAATCCGGCGAAAGCCCCAGACTGCCCCAAGCGGGTCAAAATGGAATCAAGGGATGTAACGCTCTGAGAGGAGGGCAGTGGGATGGCCAAGACAGTAGGCACCGCACCGCAGCGGGAGACGTCCCAGAGACAGCCCGTGGAGACACACGCCCATGAAGGTGCCGGACTGCACCTGCATACGCTCACGCTGCACCCGTCGCTGAAGCTTCCCTACATCACCAGGGACGACGTGACGAGTACGGCGAGGGCGGCGACGTCACGGGTCCCGGGCATGCCGACGACCAAGGACATCGTGTTCTACGGGGGTCTCGGTGCGATGGCCGTAGCGGGGGCTCTGGAATGGCCGATCGCGCTGGCCGTCGGCGGAGCCACCTGGCTGCTGCGCGGCGGCAGGAAGCAGCGCGGGGGCGGCGAACCGCAGGCCGAGCACTACCACGGGGGCGCGATGTGACCGGGAGCGGTCTCTGAGGCCGTAGACGGTCACCCGACGGCGCGCGGCGTCGACGGCGCCGCGCCGGGCGCGCGTACGTGCCTCACGCCCGTATGTTCGCGGCCGGTGCGGCGGGGTGTTCGCTGTCGAGGCCGGCGCGGTGGGGGTGTCCGGTGTCGCGGCCGTGCGTCAGGCGGCGGCCGGGGCGGCGGCCGTGTGCACATGACGCCTGTACGCGGCCCACATCTCCCACGCGAGACGCAGAAGGATCGTCTCGGCCAGCGCGAGACCGATCTTCGCGGCCACGGCTACAAGAATCTCGCCCATGTCGACTGACTTTCTGTACTCGGTTACGGATGTCCGATATCCGAAAGTGCGCCTGTTTCCTCCGCGACGGGTGCCGTAGGGGCGTACATGTGATGTCGCTTCGGTGAACAGATGGGGCCGCGCCCGCCGTCGGGACGGCAACGCGTCGATGGCTTCCTCCCGGTCCGGGAAAGGCGGCCACCGGTTCTCCGGATTTATCGGACGACCGAACAGATCAGGCCTATCTCCGCCTGTACGGCAGTGAACGGATATGTGCTGACTGTCTGCCTCGTGGCGGTGCCGATCAAATAGGAGGTGAGCATCCGGGCGCGCCTCGGAGCGTCTTCGACATTCATTGCGGACAGCAAATCGAGGAAAATGGACGTTACTTCTCCGAACATTCCGTCGATCGCGGTGAGCCGCCCCTGCCGCACGCAGTGCATCCAGTACTCGTGCCACAGCATGATGGCCCGGGGCTCGCCCTGGAACAGGGAAAGATACGACTCGGTGGCCGCCCAGAACCGCTGGAGCGGGTCCGTCTCCTCGGTCGCCGCGTCACGGACGGTGCGGACGAATGCGGCGATGTGCGCGGTCATGGCCGTGTCCACCAGGTCGTTCATGTCCTGAAAGTAGTAGTGGATCGCGCTTTTCGTCAGCGGGCTCGCCGCCGCGACCGCCCGCACCGTGCACCCTTCGAGCCCGTGCTCCAGCAGGACCTGCTTGGCTGCTTCGATGATTTGTGTCCGCTTCTCCGCCCGATTCGGCGAGAATGCGCATTCAAGTCCCGCTTGGCGATCGTGCATGCGCGCAGCATACCTCATCGTGTCGTCGGCGAGCGGCCGAGCGAGGTCCTCCCATTACGCTTTCTCCATGATGGAGTGACGGTCAAGGGAATTTCCGACGACGCTTTCTCCTTTTCTTTTCCTCGGCATTCGGACGGGCTTCGTGGAGGGTGCCGGACATTTCGCTGCTCACTTGACGGCTCCGTTGGTGGCGCCGGCGGCGACGTGGCGCTGGGCGACGACGAGCAGCACGGCCGCCGGGAGGGATGCCAGTACGGCGGTGGCCATGGTGGCGTTCCACTGGTGGGTGTGCGCGCCGATGTACTGATAGAGGCCCAGGGTGATCGGCCGCACGGTCTGTGTGGTGGTCAACGTGAGGGCGAAGAGGAAGTCGCTCCAGGCGAAGAGAAAGGTGAACACGGCGGCGGTGATCAGTGCGTTGCGGCTCACCGGGAGCACCACGGAGAAGAAGATGCGCAGCCGCCCGGCGCCGTCGACCCACGCGGCCTCGATGATCTCCCGGGGAATGCCCTGCATGGACGAGCGGAGGATGAGGAGCGAGAAGGGAACACCGGCGGTGGAGTCGGCGAGGATCAGCCCCGCACGGGAGTTGAGGAGTCCCAGGTCGTTGTAGGCGCCGTAGAGCGCGTCGGCCACGACGATGTCCGGCACCATCTGGGTGACGAGGACGGCGAAGAGCACCGGGTTGACTCCCCGGAGGGGGAACCGGGCCAGTGCGTAGGCCGCCGGTGCCGCGAGTCCGAGGCTGAGCACCACGCTGCCGAGGGCCACGACGAGGCTGGTGACGAGGTTGCCTCCTTGGTCGCGCAGCGCGGTGGCGTAACCGCCGAAGTCCGGGTGCACGGGGAACCAGCCTGCCCCGAGCGCGGTGCCCGTCGGCTGGAGTGAGGCGTTCACCATCCAGTAGACGGGGAACAGCATCAGCGTGAGCAGGACGATCCCGGCGAGCGTGGACGGCAGGCCACGGCGGGGTGCGCGTTTCACGGCGGCGCCTCTCAGAGGTTCCGGGCGCGGCGCTGGGCGCGCAGATGGACCAGGGCGAAGACGAGCGAGGCGGTGACGAGGACATTGCTCGTCGCGGCACCGCGCCCGAACTCGAACTGCTGGAAGGACAGTTCATAGGCCCGGGTGGCGAGGGTCTCCGTGGCGTCGGCCGGTCCTCCGCCCGTCACGACGAGGATGATGTCCAGCACCTTGACCGTGTAGACCAGGTCCAGCAGCAGTACGACGCCGGCCACGGGCCGCAGCATCGGCCAGGTGACATGCCGGAACGCGGCCACCGCACCGGCGCCGTCCAGCTTCGCCGCCTCGTACAGATGCACCGGGATGTCCTGCAGGCCGCCGTACAGGATCGCGGTGTTGAAGGGAACGCCGACCCAGATGTTGACGAGGATCACCGATATGAGCGCCTGTGAGGTGCCGGTGAGCCAGGGGATGCCGGACGACACCAGGTGGAGGTGGCGCAGTACGTCGTTGACGACCCCCGAGTCGGTGTCGAGCATCCACCTCCATGTCGTCCCGGAGGCGACCAGCGGCAGCAGCCACGGCAGCAGCAGAAGCGATCGCAGCACGCCGCCGAGGGGGAATCTGCGCTGGAAGAACACGGCGAAGGCCAGACCGAGCACGAACTGCCCGCAGAGCGAACCGGCGGTGAACACAGCCGTGGTCAGCAGGGTTGCGGGGAACTCGTCCGACGTCAGGATGTCCGCGTAGTTCGCCAGCCCCACGAACGGCGCGGCGCCGGTGTAGAACGTCGTGGTCGTGTACTGCTGCAAGCTCATCACGATGTTCTTGACGACGGGGCCGCCGAAGAACAGCAGCAGATAGGTCAGGGCGGGCACGACGAACATCCAGCGGGCGAACGACTCCCGGAAGCGGGCCCGGGTCTCGTTCCGGTCCTCGACGGGCGCGTCCTTCTCCTCGGCGTCGTCCGGGGAGGCCTCAGGAGCGGGTCGCGATCTGCTGCGCACGCTTGAGTGCCTCCTCCGCAGTCTGTTCGCCGGTCAGCGCGGACTGGATCGCGGTGTAGATGCCGGTCGCCGCCGCGGGCCACTTGACGCCGAGCCGGGCGGTGCGGGACCGGGCGCTCTCGACGCTTCGGACGAACGCGGCCATCGACGGGACCTGCTCGGCATACCGGGCGGCCACCGCGGAGCGGGAGGGCACGGTGAGGTACTGCTGGGCCAGGGTGAGCATGTTCGCGGGGTCGTTGAGGCAGGCGAGCACCCGGGCGGCCTTCTCCTGCCGGTCCTTGGAAGTACTCTGCGGTACGGTCCACACCTCACCGCCGAGCGGAGTGACGGGGGTCTGCCCCGCCCGGGGGACGGGAAGCGGCGCCACCCCCCAGTGCAGGCTCTTGACCTGCTCCATGGCGTGGATCCGCCAGGGGCCGTTGACCATCATGGCCGTCTTGCCGGCGACGAACTGATCGTGGAGGTCGGACTGGTTCCAGTTCAGTACCGACCTCGACATGGATCCGCTCTTCACCAGGTCGACCCAGAGCTGAAGCGCCCGCGCGGCCTGCGGGCTGTCCAGCCGCCGCTCGTCCCCGCCGTCGGACCACAGGAACGGCATGAACTGCCATGTGCCCTCGAAGGTGGGGTTCGCGTCGAGCGCCATGCCGTAGCGCCCCGGGCGGGTGAGCTTCTGTGCCGCCGTCCTCAGCTCGTCCCAGGTCCTCGGCACGGCGACCCCGGCCTCGGCGAGCATGTCCTTGTTGTAGAAGAGGGCGACCGTGCTGACGGTGGGGGCCAGCCCGTACACCTTCCCCTGGTAGGTGCCCGCCGACAGGATGCCCTTGGTGAATCCGCCGGTGTCGACGCCGTACCGGTCGAGCGGGGTGAGCGCGCCGGTCCGGGCGATCTGCTGGAGGTCCGGGTTGTCCAGCATCAACAGATCGGGAAGGCTGCGCGACGACGCCTGCTGCAACACCTTGGGTATGAGGGAGGCTCCCGGCACGCTGGTGTGCTCGACCTTGACGCCGACGGTCTTGCCGCAGGCGGTGAGCCGCTCGCTCCACTGGGCGTGCTCGGCGTCGTCGGTGTAGTAGTCGAGGGCGGTGATGGAGGTGACCTTGCCCGTGGCCGAGCCGGCTCCGGTGGTGGCACCGCACCCGGTGGCGGCCAGGGTCAGTGCGAGGGTTCCCAAGAAGGCGGCGAACCGCCGCGTGGACGGTCTGGCCGGTGAGATCATGCTGGTGCCTTTGCCGAGCGACGTCTGGGGACGGGGTGTCGGTCGGGAGAGGCGGGATCACGGACGTCCCATGCCGACGCGATCAGCATGTGCCTACGAGCGAAGGCCAGGCTTCCGGGTCGCCGACAAGGCGGCCCATACCGGCTTCTTCCGATTCGAACGCAGGATAGCGGACCTGGTCGGCTCGCCGACCGGTCGCCCGGGCATCGCGGTGCGGGGTCCGGGGTTGTCTCCCGCGTCGCGGTGCGGGGTCCGGGGCTGTCTCCCGCGTCGCGGTGCGGGGTCCGGGGCTGTCTCCCGCGCGCGGTGCGGGGTCCGGGGCCGTCTCCCGCGTCGGCTCAGAAGGCCTGACCCGGTCCCTCGCCGTCCTCGCGGCCACTGCCCTGTGCGGCGGCCTCCCGGATCATCGCCGCCACGGCCTCGGGCCGTGACAGCATCACCGCGTGTGAGGTGTCCAGGAAGTGCTCTGTGGCGGCCATGCGCTGCGCCATGAAGCGCTGAGCGGTGGGGTTGAGCATCCGGTCGGCGGTTGCGATGGCGTACCAGGACGGCTTGCCGGCCCAGGCCGGCGGGCCCGCTCTGCCGGTCAGCGCCCGCCGGGCGATCGGGCGCTGCACCACCGACCGCACCCGAGTGACACAGGACGGCAGATCGGCCGCGTACACCTGCGAGAACTGTTCCTCACGGAGGGACAACTCGCCCTCCCCGCCGACGACGTACCCGGTCTCGACCATCGCGTCGGACCCCGGCATCAGAGGAAAGCGGCTCGTGATGTCGAGGACGCGCTCCCCGGCGTCCGGAGCGAACGCCGCTATGTAGCACAGCGCCACGACGTTGTCGGCGTCGGTGGCGGCCTCCGTGATCACCGCGCCGCCGTAGCCGTGGCCGACCAGGACGACCGGGACGCCGAGGTGGCCCACCACACTTCTGAGGTAGGCCGCGTCCTGGGGCAGACCGCGCAGCGGGTTCGCGGGAGCGCGGACCGGTAACCCGGCGGCGTGCAGGACACCGATCACCCCGGCCCAGCATGAGGCGTCTGTGAACGCCCCGTGCACGAGCACGACGGCCGGCGGTTGGGGGGTGGACTGGTGCATGGCCGGTGACCTCCGACTGAGTGCGACGCCCCAGCCAAGCGCACCCGCCTCGGGCGGGCATCGCGTGAACGTACCAACCGGTCCGCTCAGTCGTCGGGCAAGGCCCTGACCAGGTTGGCGAGCTGAACCCGGGAGCTCACCGACAGCTTGCGGAAGACGGAGGTCAGATGAGTGTTGACGGTGTGCGGGGAGACGACGAGCAGGTCGGCGGCCGACCGGTTGGTGTGGCCCTCGGCGATGATGCGCGCGACCTTCCTCTCCGAAGCCGTGAGGGCCTCCCAGCCCTGGACCGGGCGCTCCACCGCCGCCGCCCTTCGGCCCTTCGCGCCCGCGGCCTCCAGGTCGCGCTGCACGCGTGCCGCTGCGGCATGCGCGCCGGACTCGGTGAATGTGCCTTGGGCCTCGGTCAGGGCGGTCACCGCCTGGGGCTTTCGGCCCGCCGCCAGGAGCGCCTGTCCGAGGTCGGCGTGGGCGGCGGCCCGGACCAGCGGACGAGGACTCGCCCGGAGCAGTGTCACGGCGCGGTCCAGCAGGGCGAGATCGTTGCGTACGAGCCCGAGGGACTGGGCGGCGATGCCCGTGGTGGTGGGCACGGCCGGGTTGCGTGCGGCGTGGGCCTCGGCCTGCGCGGCGAGGTCCGCGGCGAGAGCGTGGTCCGCGCCGCGCAGCGCCATGCGTATCGCCGAGTCGACCCAGTCGCGCAACAGTCGCCAGCGCAGGAAGGGGCCTTCGTCCTGGACGCGCCGGATCCTGTCGACGGCGAGCTCCGTGTCGCCGTCGGCCTCGGCGTGGACCGCCTCCAGGAAGCGCACCGCGGCCGTGTTGCCCGGGTTCGTTTTGACCGTCAGCCGTTCGCGCGCCGCGGTCAGATGCCGCCGCGCCGCCTCGCGATCGCCGCGCAGCAGCGCGATCCGGGAACGGATCACCCGCGCGTTCACCTGCTGGACGGGCACCTGTACGTCGTCCTCCAGGCGCTCCATCGTCACGAAGTCGGCCTCGGCGTCGTCGAGTCTGCCCAGGCCCAGATGCTGCTGCCCCTGTCCCCACAACAGCATGGCCTGACGGAACGTGCCGGCCTTGTCCGCGGCCCGCAGAAGCAGTCGTTCGCCCGCCTCGAAGTCGTCCAGATGCTGGTGCGCGACGATCTCCTCGGGGAGGAACACGGGATCGACGGCGCTGAGCGCGGCGAAGTGTTCCAGCGCCAGGGCGTTCTCACCCGCGTTGAGCGCGGTCTCGCCGAGCCCGCACAGGGCCACCACATGCGCCTCCCGGTCACCGATCGCGGTTGCGGCACTCAGCGCGGTCTCGCCGGCCTCACGCGCCACGGCCAGATCCTGGCCCCGGGACAGGGCGAGCGCACGCAGGGCGGCCAGCCGCGCCTCGATCTCCGGGGCGGCACCCCCGGTGGCGAGGGCCGTCTCGGCCCGGCGGCGCAACTGGTCGGCGAGATCCATGCTCCACAGCGTCCCGCCGAGGGCGGCCTGCAGCCGGCTGAACGCCTCCAGCGAGGGGCGGTCGGCCAGCAGCCGGTCGGCGGTCGACAGCGCCTCCCGGTTCCGGCCGGCCCGGGTCAGACAGACGATCGCCTGCTCACCCACCGTGAACCTCAACGGCCGTGCGGGCAGCACCAGTTCCAGGGCGCGTGTCATCAGGTCGGCCGCGAGGTCCGGCGTGACCGGCAGTACGTCGTCGGCGGCCTGCCGCAGCAGCGTCACGGCCTCCTCGTCCCCGGGCAGGGCACTCCTGAGGATGTGCGGTACGGCGTCGACCGGCCGGCGGCCCGCGGCGGCGAGTTGGCGGGCGGCCTCGCGGTGCAGCGCCTTGCGGGCCGACGGGGGGATGTCGACGTAGACGGCCTGACGCAGCAGATCGTGCCGGAAGACCAGACGATCGCCGTCGTCGTCGAGGAGGCCGGCGCGTACCGCCTCCTCGAGCGCCGGGATCAGCGTGGCGGGCGGGCGGCCACAGAGCGCGGCGGCGTCGTGGAAGCAGAACCCGCTTCCCAGCACCGCTCCCATCTGGAGGAAGCGCAGGGTGTCGGGCTGCAACGACCTGAGTCTGCCGCGCACCCCGACTATGAGGCCCGGAGGCACCGGATCGTCCGAGGCCTCGGCGGTCCGCAGTCCCCCGAGCATCTCGACCGCCAGGAACGGGTTGCCGCCGGCTCCGTCGAGCAGGTCCCGTACCCGCTCCTCGACGGCCGCCCCCAGGGTGTCGCCGGCCAACTGCCCGATGGCCGCGCCGGACAGCGGCCCCAAGGGCACGGTGAGCGTCGCGAGGTCGCCCGTCGCGGCGGCGACGATCTCCTCCGCCGGACCGGAGGGGCTCTGCCGGGCGGTGATCATCCACAGCACCGGTGAGGTCCGCAGGCGCGCCGGAAGCTGCTTCAGGGCCAGCCGGCTCAGCGGGTCGGCCCACTGCACATCGTCCAGCGCGATCAGCACCGGTATCTGCCCCGCCCTGGCCTCGATCGCCTCCGCCAGACGTTCCACCAGCCAGATCCGCTGATCGTGATGGCGGGCGAGAGCGACGAAGGCGTCGTCGGACAGCAGCGGCCGGTCACCGTGCAGGACGCAGGCCGCCAACGACGACAGCGGCACGATGTGATGCAGCTCATCGGCCTTGCCGAGACCCACCGAGTATCCCGCTGCCCCGGCCCGGTCCGCGGCCTCGGTGAGCAGCGTGGTCTTGCCGATGCCGGGTTCCCCCCGGATCAGGGCCAGCGCGCCGCTTCCGGTGCGGGCCACCGAGGTGATCAGTGCCTGGAGCTCCGCGAGTTCGGCCTCCCGCCCGCGCAGACCGCGCCGCGACAGCGATCCACCCGACCCCGCCACTTGCCTACGTCCTTTCCTGCCCGCGCCCGCGGCGGCTTCCGCACGCAGGGACGATGCATCGGGGGTCACTATCTCAAGAACCGCTGCGCAGTGCACACCCGTGGTCGGGACGGGGGACGGCGGCGGAAACCCGGCAGGGCCCGACGGAGAGGTGGCAGGAGGGTCCCTACTTGGCCGGTGAGGCCATGCGGTCGAGGGCGTGGGGGCCGGGCACCTTCTCACAGCATCCGGCCGCTGCCCCGGCCTCGCCGACGAGGTGAGCCCGGCGCCGGACGGCGGGCGGCCCGGCATGCCGGCAGCGCGGCGCCCCCGCCTCCGGCTCAGCGGGCGCACCCTTGGGCAGCGGATGCGTACGGGACCCCGACGTCGCCGCGGAGTTCCGCCACTCGGTGGGGGACATCCCGTAGACCGCCCGGAACGCCCGGCTGAAGTGGGCGGCGCTGGTGAAACCCCATCGGCGGGCCACCGCGGCGACGGTCCGGCCCTCCACCTGCCGGCGGGCCAGCTCACGTCGGCACTCCTGCAGCCGACGGCGCTGGATCCACCGGCTGACGGTGGTGTCCTCCGCCTGGAAGAGCTTGTGCAGATAGCGCACGGAGATCTGGTGGGCGCGGGCTATGGCCGCCGGCGTCAGATGCGGTTCGGCGAGGTGCCGGTCGATGAACGCCTGGATCCGCAGGACCAGCACCCCGGTGCCGCTCGGGCTCTCGCCCACGTCCTGGCGGAGTTGCTCCTCGGCCAGGGCGGTGAGGAAGTCGACGACGTTGTGGGCCAGCGCCTCACCGGTGCGCGGCGGGTACGTCGCCGCCGAGTCCACGACCTTGGTCAGAAAGGGCGACAGCAGGGAGCCCAGCGTGGTGTCGGGGCGGATGGGTGTCGCGGTGATCCGCTGGAGGTCGGAGTCGCGCAGACCGAGGAGGCGGCGGGGCAGGACGATGGACTTCGTCTGGAACGGCCTGGAGAACTCCATCCGTATCGGGCGCGCCATGTCGCAGAAGACGATCTCCCCGCCGTCCAGGACGGCCACGCGGCCGTCCTGCTCGACCCGGGCGGCACCCCGGGCCAGGAGTTTGACGACAAGGGGGGCGTCACCACCTCGGGCGATCAGCCGCGAAGTCCGCCAGACCCGCAGAGGACCGCTCTCCACGGTGGCGACCCGCAGTCGGCCCAGCGGGGCCGTCCGGACGGCCCCCGAGCAGAGGTGGTCCGGGACGGCGATGTCGACGGCGCCGAACGTCCGGGACAGCGTCTCGCGCCAGCACGCCGTTCTTCGGTCGGTGGGCTCGGAGTCGGTGGTGCAGTACGTGCTCGAGAGCCGCCCGGTCTTCGGTGTCGATGGATCCAGCGACATGATCTCCGCCCTTCGGCCGGTGTGCTTTCCGCCAGTACCGTGCCAGCGGGCCCAGGGGCGGCACATCGCGTGAATCCGCTATATATGACGTGCCTCCGTCGGCCCGTACGGCTTCCGGTACGCCTCCGGCGGGGCCGCGCCCGTCTCACCTGGAGGGCGTGGACCGTGTGGGCAGGCCCTTGGTCCGCAGTACGGCGTAGCCGATGCCGATGCCCACTGCCAGCGGCCACTCGACGGCGCCCATGACCGCCAGCGCGCCGAGACCGGCGTACAGGGGCAGTCCGCGTCGGGCGGTCAGTGCGCGTCCGGCGGTGACCATGGGGCCCGCGGTGACGCTGACCGCCCGCGTGGCCGCCTCACCGAGCCCGGGGAGAGCGAGGGTGATCGTGCGCCCGCCGGCCCCGGCACTGCTCTTCTGCTCCGGCGCCTCCCCGGTCCCCTCGGCCTCAGGCCGCCGCGTCTTCCGCGGAGCCGAGGGCTTGTTCGTCTCCGACGGCTTCCGCGCCACGGACTGCTTCTGTGTCACGGGCTGCTTCTGGGTCGGGCGTGACGGCTTCGGTGCGGTCGCGGTCTTCGGGTCCTTCTCGGCGGTCCTCGGCGTGGTCACGGCTCACATCCGTTCGTGGGGTCCGGAACGTCGCCCCCCGGCCAGGCACAAGCTACCGCCGGCCTCAGGGCCCTGCGAGCCGGGCAGCCGTTCGGAGCAGCACTTCGGGCGGCGGCGCCCGGGGTCACTCATGCTGATCGGGAAGTGACGAGCAACCGGCCTGCCTGCTGCGGAGGGACGCGGATGTCGCTGTTGTCCGGGGTGATTCCGCCGCTGCCGGCGCCGTTGACCCGAAGCCTGAAAGGCGGCATGGCCGCCGGTGTGCGTGAGGCATTGGGCGGGGCCGCCCTGCTGCTCGGCGTGGACAAGCGGGATGTGTGGTCCCGCCCGGGGCGCTGCCACATCGATGTGCGGGGGGTGCGGGGTCCGCGCGGCATGTGGGTGGGCCGGCTCGTGGAGCGCGCGCTCGAGGAGCATCCCGGAGTGCTGTGGGCGCGGGTGAACGCCCCCGCGGAGCGGGTGGTCGTGGAGCTGGGCTCGCCGCCGCCGTCCCGGCAGGAACTGATCGGGATCATCGCCCATGCGGAGGCCCACGGGGCGGCCGGCACCGCGGACGAGGGCGGGTTCGACGGGTGGTGCCCCGAGCCGCACCATCCGTGCGAGGCACCGCGCGCCCGGCCCACCCTTCCGGTCCTCGCGGCGGACATCGCGGGGCTGCTGCTCGCGGTGGCCACCCGCCTGTCGCCGTGGACCCCGCTGCCCGCCGAGGTGGGGGCGCTCGCCACGGTCGTCCAGTGCCACCCCCTGCTGCGTCGGCTGGCGGCGTCGGTCCTCGGCGAGCGAGAAAGCCCGGAATCAGCGCTTCCGGCACTCAACGCTCTCGTCCAGGGTGTGGCCACCCGCGGCGGCGGCCTCGTCCTGGACGCCGCGCAGCGGCTGGCCCAGTGGCGGGAGGCGAACGCGGCTCTTCAGGCGTGGGCGGAGGCGGAGCCGCGACTCGTACGGGGACCGGAGGACGCGCGGGCCGAACCGACCCTCACCCAACGACCCCAGGTGCACCAGGATGTGACGGCGCGCTATGCCGCACGGGCCATGGGGGCGGGCGTGGCCGTCGGCGCCCTGACGACCCCCGGCGTGGGGCCGAGGCGAGCGCTCGCGGTGGCGTTGTCCAGCATGCCGAAGGCGCCGGAGGCCGGGCGGGAGGGCTTCGCCACCAGTCTGGGCCGATTTCTCGCGCTGCGGGGTGTCGTGGCCATGGACCGCGGCGCGCTGCGCCGACTGGGCCAGGTGGACACCGTGCTCCTGGACGTGGACGCGCTGCGCAGCGGCCGCCATGAACTGACCGATCTGGAACTGCTCGACGGCGCCGAGCCCACCGAGATCTCCGACCGGCTGTTCGCCCTGTTCGACCCGGCCGTACCCGGTCGCGTCCACCACGACGGCGACGGCTGGACGCTCGGCCCCCTGGCGGACCTGGAGCTGACGGACGGCACCGGCCGGGGGGTCGCGGACCGGCTGCGGCACCGGGGCAGCGAACAGGTGCTGGGCCTGGTCCACGGGCGCCGGCTGGTGGCCGTGGCGGGGGTCGCGACCCAGACGCTGCCCGGCGCGCAGGCCCTGGCGGCCGCGGCCCGCCGTTCCGGGATCCGTGTGGTCCTCGCCGGCGACCAGCCGTATCCCGAACTCGGCTTCGTCGACGCGATGGTGCCGACGGGGAGCCGACTGGTGGCGTCCGTACGAGGGTTGCAGGCGGACGGTCGCGTGGTGCTGCTGGTCTCGGGGAACCGCCGCGCGCTCGGAGCGTCCGACTGTGGCCTCGGCGTGCACCGGGAGGGAGAGCCCCCGGCCTGGGGCGCACATCTGCTGGTCGGCACCGACCTGGACTCGGTCGCGCTGATCCTCACGGGAGTCGGCGTGGCTCGCCAGGTCGACCGGGACAGCGCGGTGCTGGCCGCGAGCGGCAGCGGCATCGGCGCCGTCGCGGCGCTGCGGGCATCGGCCGCCGAGGCGTGCTCGCGCGGACAGGCGGCGTGCAACACCGCCGGGGGGATCGCCTTCGGCCTGGGGGTCTGGCGGGCCCGGCAGCTGTGCTCGCGCCCGGTCACCCCGTCCGTGGAGACCGTGCCCTGGCACCTGATGACGCCCGCGCGGGCCCTGGAGCGGTTGCGTACGGGCATCGACGGGCTCTCCGCGGAGGAGGCCGAGGCACGGGCCAAGGGCCCGGCACGGACGGGCGGGCCGCCGCAGGCCACCCTGCCGTCGGCGTTCGTGGACGAGCTGGCCAACCCGCTCACCCCCGTGCTGGCCGGCGGCGCGGCTCTGGCCGCCTCCGTGGGTTCCCGGGCGGACGCCCTGCTGGTCGCCCTGATCACCGCAACATCGGCCCTGGTGGGCGGCGTGCAGCGGGTGAGGACCGAACGAGCCCTCGCCGAGCTGACCGCCCGCTCCGCCGTGGGCGCCCGGGTGCGCCGCGGCGGCGCCGAGCTGCTGGTCACCGCGGAGGACCTGGTGCCGGGAGACGTGGTGC
The DNA here is from genome assembly GCF_040680495.1 of Streptomyces sp. NPDC052036. Taxonomy (NCBI): domain Bacteria; kingdom Bacillati; phylum Actinomycetota; class Actinomycetes; order Kitasatosporales; family Streptomycetaceae; genus Streptomyces; species Streptomyces sp. NPDC052036. The sequence goes on from NZ_JBFAWW010000010.1 coordinate 60,594, forward strand.
TGCTCCGGCCGGAGGACGTGGTGCCCGCCGACTGCCGTCTGCTGCGGGCCCAGGGCCTGGAGGTCGACGAGTCGTCACTGACGGGAGAGTCCCTGCCCGTGGCCAAGGACCCCGCTCCGGTGGTCGCCGCACACCTCACCGACCGTTTCTCCATGCTCTACGAAGGCACCACCGTCTCCGCCGGAGAGGCGGTGGCCGTGGTCGTGGCCACCGGGCCCGCCACCGAGGTCGGGCGCACCATGGCCACCGCCCGGGAGGCCGCACCCGTCACCGGCGTCGAGGCCCGGCTGTCGTCCCTCACCAAGGCCAGCCTGCCCGTGGCGACGATCTCCGCGGCGGCGGTGGCCGGCGCCGGTCTGCTGCACGGACGCCCCCTCTCCGAGAGCCTGGCCTCGGCGGTGAACCTGGCCGTCGCCTCGGTCCCCGAGGGGCTGCCGTTCCTCGTCAACGCGGCCCAACTGGCCTCCGCGCGCCGCCTGGCCGAACACGGTGCTCTCGTACGCAACCCCCGCACCATCGAGGCGCTCGGCCGGGCCGATGTGCTGTGCTTCGACAAGACCGGCACCCTCACCGAGGGCAATCTCCAGCTGGCCGCCGTCAGCGACGGAGACCGCACGCTCCCCGTCGACCGGCTCGCCCCACGGCACAGAAGCGTCCTGGCGACCGCCCTCCGCGCCACCCCCGCCGCCCGCCAGTCCGAGCCGATGGCGCACCAGACCGACCGGGCGGTGGACGCGGGAGCGCGCCGGGCGCGGGTGTCGGTCGGCCGTGGCGCGCCCCGCTGGCGGCGCACCGGCACCCTGTCCTTCGACCCGTCCCGCGCCTACCACGCCACCACGGGCAGTACCACCGACCGCACCCTGCTCAGCATCAAGGGCGCCCCCGAGACCGTGCTGGACCGCTGCCGGTACCGCCGTCTGAACGGGGTACGGACCGCGCTCGACGACGCCGGGCACAAGGCACTCACCCGGGCCACCGAGCAGCTGGCCGGAGCCGGCCGCCGCGTCCTCGCCGTCGCCGAACGCACCATGCGGCCGGGGGAGGAGCTCACCGACGCGGTGGTGTGCGATCTGGACTTCGTGGGATTCGTCGTACTGGCCGACCCGGTGCGCCCCGGGGCGGCGCCGGCCACCACCCGGCTGCGGGCGGCCGGGGTGCACACGGTCCTGCTCACCGGGGACCACGCCGCGACCGCAGAGGCCATCGCCGCCTCCGTCACCGGCGACCCGAACCAGATCGTGTGCACCGGACCGGAGCTGGACCAGCTCGACGACGACGCGCTGGACGCGCTGCTGCCGACGGTGGATGTGATCGCCCGGTGCACCCCGCACCACAAGGTGCGTATCGTCGAGGCGTTCCAGCGTCTGGGCCGGGTCGTGGCGATGACCGGCGACGGGGCCAACGACGCCCCCGCCATCCGGCTCGCTGACGTCGGCATCGCGCTGGGCCGACGGGGCACCCCCGCCGCCACGGCCGCCGCCGATCTGGTCATCGGTGACGACCGCCTGGAGACGATCGTCACCGCCCTGACCGAGGGCCGGGCGATGTGGACCTCGGTCAGGACCGCGCTGGCCATTCTGATCGGCGGCAACCTCGGCGAGGTCACCTTCAGCGTGCTCGCCTCCGCACTGTCCGGCAGCTCACCGCTGAGCGCCCGTCAGATCATGCTGGTCAACCTGCTCACCGACCTCGCCCCCGCCCTCGCCATCGCGGTCCGCACCCCCGCCGAGGGCACCGGGGAAGCGCTGCTTCAGGAGGGCCCCCACCAGTCGCTGGGCACCGCGCTCACCCAGGAGATGCTGCAGCGCGGGCTCACCACCGCCCTCGGTTCCGGGCTGGCCTGGACGGCCGCCCGCTTCACCGGCACCCGACGCCGAGCCGGAACCGTGGCGCTGGCCGCGGTCGTCGGCACCCAGCTCGCCCAGACCCTCGCCAGCGGCGGTGCCGACCGTCAGGTGCTCGCCGCCACCATCGGCTCGGCGGCGGTGCTCGTCGGCATCATCCAGACCCCGGTCGTCAGCCAGTTCTTCGGATCCACTCCGCTGGGCCCCGTCGGCTGGGGTATCGCCTTGGCGGCCATCACCGCGGCCACGCTCCTGCACGGACCACTGGAACCCGTCGCCGGTTTCCTGACCCGCATGGGCCGAGGGCCCATCGCGGCGGACCCGGACGGTGAGGCGCAGGACTCGGTGCTGCCGTCATCGGCCGCGGCCGCTCTCGCCGCGGCCCCGATGGCGTGGCTGAGCGGGGCGCTGTCCCGCTTCGGCCTGCCCACACTTGGCTTCGGCCCGCCGGCTCCTCAGTGAGGGTCCGCGGCCACCGAGCAGACCGGCCGGCCGTTCAGCCCGCTGCCGAGTCCCCGGGCGGCACCGTCTCCAACTCCCGGGTGAGATGGCCCGTGTCCAGGCGCAGCCGCCAGGCGTTCCGGCGGTGGGCGGTCGTGAGCGCGGCCTCGAGCGGGGAGGGGGGCACCGCCAGGACGGGGCAGGAGGCGTGCGCGAGGCAGTAGCGGCTGACCGACGGCCACAGCGCGCGGTGCCATCGGGAGCGGTGCCCGGCACCGACGATCAGCACATCGTCCTCACGGGCCGCGATCTCCACCAGCGCCGGGCCCGGGGCGCCCCGGGCGATGAGCGCCCGCATCGGCAGCCTCGGGCCCGCGGCGCCGAACACGCCGCCGAGCGCCTCGACCAGCCGTTCCCGCGCCAGGCGCTCCCACTCGCCGACCAAGACGCACGCCGCCGGGGACCGCCGGGCGGCCAGATCCCCGCCGGGCGGCTCCCATGCCAGTACCGGCCACAGCTCCGCGCCACGGCGCCGGGCTTCGTCGGCGGCCCGGCGCAGGGCGGCGACGCTGTTCGGCGAACCGCTCACACCGACCACGACACGGGTGGCTGAGTGGGTGTCGTCGGACTCGGACTCGGACATCACACACCGTTCCTCACGCGCCGAAGAGGCGGTCCCCGGGCGGTCCCCGGGCGGCTCCCGCCGTCGGCGATGGACGTCGATACCGTGTCCATCTCACGCCCGACGCGGGCCGCGGAACAGTCCTCGCGCCCTTTTCCTGACACCCCCCTGACGGCCTTTTCAAGGCCCCTGGCCAGCGGTGTCAGCAACGCGTCAGCGTCGTCCCGGTCGCCGTCAGCATCCCGTCAGGAGGGGTCCGGCATGCGGGGTGGCCGGGCATAGCGTCATCGGCGAGCCGCGGTCCGCCCCGCCGGATGAGGGGCGCCTCGCACACCCCGGCAGGACCACCCGGCTCATCCCTGAAGAACCACCCGCTCGTCCTTGAAAGACCGCGGATCCCCCGGGAGGCATCCCATGGCAGAAACCCTGTACGCCGAAGACCCCGAACCCTGCGATCGGTTCCCGGCCGGACCTCTGTACGTCCCGGTCCGGTCGGGCCCGTCACGGTGCACCGCTCGGCTCTTCCGTACCCCCCTAGGCGAACGTACGGCCGTCGGCTTCACCTCCGAGCGCAGACTGACCGCCACGCTCGGGCCTTCCCAGGAGTGGATCAGGCTCGCCGAACCCGCGCTCCGCGCGATGACCGCCCCGCTCGGGGTCACCACCGTCACGGTCGACCCCCAGTTCACCGCCCCCGCGCCCAGCCGCGGCGAGACCCTGCCCCGCATCCGACAGCACTCCGGCACCCGCCGTGAGCGCACGCACACCTGGGATCCGCAGGCCGTGGGCGTGCTCCGGGTGACCGGCGCCGCGGCCCTCGTCTCGGCGCTGTCGCTCTGGCTCGGCTGAGAGGGAGGACACGATGACCACCGTCCACGAACCCGCGATCACCACGACCGCCGACGAGCTGTCGGTATGGCCGGCCTCGACCGCCGAGCCCCACCCCGGTGACCTCGCCGTCGGCGGCGTACCGCTCGCCGAGATCGCCGAGCGCTTCGGCACTCCCGTCTACGTCCTCGACGAGGCCGAGGTCCGCGACCGCTGCCGTACCTACCGGGACGCCTTTCCCGACGCCGAGGTCCTCTACGCGGCCAAGGCGTTCCTGTGCCGCGCCATGGTCCACTGGATGGAGGAGGAGGGCCTGGGCCTCGACGTCTGCTCGGCCGGCGAGTTGGAACTCGCGGTCACCACCGGTTTCCCGCCGGAGAAGATCGTGCTCCACGGCAACGCCAAGTCCCCGCGCGACCTGGAGACCGCCCTGCGTCTCGGCGTCGGCCGGATCGTCATCGACAGCCCGTCGGAGATCGCGCGGCTGGCCGCCGCGGTCGGGCCCGACGGCCATCAGAAGGTCATGGTCCGGGTGGTGCCCGGGATCCACGCGGGCGGCCACGAGAAGATCCGCACCGGCACCGAGGACCAGAAGTTCGGACTGTCGATCTCCGACGGCTACGCCCAGCACGCCATCGCCCGGATCCTGGACCAGCCGCAGCTCGAACTCACCGGCCTGCACTGCCACCTGGGCTCGCAGATCACCAGCGTGAAGCCGTATCTCCAGGCGGTACGCCGACTGGTGGGCCTCATGGCCCGGCTGCACGAGCAGCACGGACTCGTCCTGCCCGAACTCGATCTCGGCGGCGGCCACGGCATCGCCTACCGCCCCGGCGAGCAGGCCCTTGACCTGACCACGCTGGCCCGCAAGGTCCGTGCGGAGCTGGTCGAGGCATGTGCGTCGGCCGGGATCGCGGCGCCCCGCCTGATCATCGAACCGGGACGGGCCATCGCGGGACCCGCGGGTGTCGCCCTGTACCACGTCCTCGCGGTCAAGCGCACCGGCAGCCACACGTTCGTCGCCGTCGACGGCGGGATGAGCGACAACCCGCGGCCCGCCCTGTACGGGGTCCGGTACGCGCCCCGGCTGGTGGGCCGGCGCGGCAGCTCCACCCTGCACCCGGTCACCGTCGTGGGCCGGCACTGCGAGGCCGGGGACGTGCTGGCCACGGATGTGGACCTCCCCGACGACATCCGCCCCGGGGACCTGCTCGCCGTGCCCGTCGCCGGTGCCTACCACCTGTCGATGGCCTCCGGCTACAACCTGGTCGGCCGCCCGCCGGTGACCGCCGTGAAGCAGGGCCACGTCCGGCTCCTGGTCCGCCGCGAGTCCCTGGACGACATCCGCAGGCGCGACGTCGGCCTGTAGGAGCGCGGCCTTCCCCACGTCACCTCCGGGCGGGACCCGGTCCGGCCCTCGCCCGGAGGTGACCCGGCCCCGCGCCGCACGCGCGGGAGACCTCAGACCGCGCCGGGCAGCGCGAAGACGGCGCAGGTCGCCGTGGTGTGCGCGTACAGCCTGCCGTCGTCCGCCCCCGGTGATCCGCGCCTCGGCGGTCGCCGTCGTCCGGCCGACATGGACGGCTCGTCCCGTGCACCGCAGGGTCGGAGTCGCGGCCAGCACCGGCCTCACATCTCCTGCGGACCACGCGACTGCCCCTGGAGGTCATCGCTCGCAAGGTCCGCTACGAGCACGCCAACACCCTCCGCATCCTGCTGTGCGAGCGCACCGGAACGACCGCGGGCTCACTGCGCAGACGATGACCTCGCTCCGACGGGCCGGCGAGGTCGGTCCGGGCCGCCGGCTCCGGTGATCACGTCCGGGGCGAGTCGGCGACGAGCGGCGAACCGGTCGAGGCCGGGCTCAGCTCTCCTGCCCCCCGAAGGCGTACAGGATCTGTTCGGCGGCCCGCGTGGCCGTCAACTCGCCATTCCTGACCTGCTGTTCCAGGGTGGGCGCGAGGGTCCGGACCGCCGGGTCGGCGTGCAGACGGCCCAGGAGCTCGTCGCGGACCATGGTCCAGGTCCAGTCGACCTGCTGATCCCGGCGCCGGGCGGCGAGGCGCCCGGTGGAGTCCAGCAGCGTGCGGTGCTGCTCCAGCCGCTCCCAGACGGTGTCGAGGCCCGTCGACTCGCGTGCGCTGCAACTGAGCACGGGCGGCGTCCAGAAGGCGCCCCTGCCGTGCATCAGCCGCAGCGCGCCCGCCAGTTCACGTGCGGCGGCGTGCGCGTCGCGTGCGTGCGGGCCGTCCGCCTTGTTGACGGCGATCACGTCGGCCAGCTCCAGGACGCCTTTCTTGATGCCCTGCAACTGGTCCCCGGTGCGGGCGAGAGTGAGCAGCAGGAAGGAGTCGACCATGTTCGCGACGGCCGTCTCGGACTGGCCGACGCCGACCGTCTCCACCAGGACCACGTCGTAGCCGGCGGCCTCCATCACCACGATCGACTCGCGGGTCGCCTTGGCGACCCCGCCGAGCGTGCCGGCGGTGGGGGAGGGGCGCACAAAGGCCGCCGGGTCGACGGCCAGCCGCTCCATCCGGGTCTTGTCGCCGAGGATCGAGCCGCCGGTCCGGCTGGAGGACGGGTCGACGGCGAGCACGGCCACCCGATGCCCGAGGCCGGTCAGCATGGTGCCGAACGCGTCGATGAACGTCGACTTGCCCACCCCGGGCACTCCGCTGACACCGATCCGCCGGGCCTTCCCGCTGTGCGGCAGCAGCTCGGTCAGCAACTCCTGGGCCAGTGCGCGGTGCTGGGGACGGGTCGACTCGACGAGGGTGATCGCACGGGCGATCACCGCCCGTTTGCCGTCGAGAACTCCCTTGACGTACGTGTCGAGGTCGATGGCCATCGGCTCATGGCCTCACAGGTCGCCGTGTCCGAGGTCGGCCGCCAGCCGCGAGATCAGGTCGTGGGCGGCGTCCGGGATCACCGTGCCGGGCGGGAAGACCGCCGCCGCGCCCATCTCCAGCAGGGTCGGCACGTCCTGGGGCGGGATCACCCCGCCGACCACGATCATGATGTCCTCGCGTCCCTCCTCGGCGAGCTGCTCGCGCAGCGCCGGAACGAGGGTGAGATGCCCGGCGGCGAGCGAGTTCACCCCGACGATGTGCACGTCCGCCTCAACGGCCTGACGGGCCACTTCGGCCGGGGTCTGGAACAGCGGGCCGACGTCGACGTCGAAACCGAGGTCGGCGAAGGCCGTCGCGATCACCTTCTGTCCGCGGTCATGGCCGTCCTGGCCCATCTTCGCGACGAGGATGCGCGGGCGACGCCCCTCGGCCTCGGCGAAGGCGTCGACCAGGGCGCGGGTGCGGTCCACGGACGGGGACTCGCCTGCTTCGTTGCGGTACACGCCGGAGATCGTACGGATCTGGGCCGCGTGCCGTCCGTACACCTTTTCCAGGGCGTACGAGATCTCTCCGACGGTCGCCTTCGCACGGGCCGCGTTCACCGCGAGCTCCAGCAGGTTTCCCTCGCCGCCGGCCGCCCGGGTGAGCGCGTCCAGCGCGTCCTGGCAGGCGGTGTCGTCCCGCTCCTCGCGCAGCCGCCGCAGCTTGTCGATCTGCTGGGCGCGCACCGAGGAGTTGTCGACCTTGAGCACCTCGATCTGCTCGTCGGAGTTCACCAGGTACTTGTTCACACCGATCACCGGCTGCCGCCCGGAGTCGATACGGGCCTGCGTGCGGGCCGCGGCCTCCTCCACGCGCAGCTTCGGGATACCCGCGTCGATGGCCTGCGCCATGCCGCCCGCCTGCTCGACCTCCTGGATGTGCTGCCAGGCGCGGCGGGCGAGGTCGTAGGTCAGCCGCTCCACATACGCGCTGCCGCCCCACGGGTCGATCACGCGCGTGGTGCCGGACTCCTGCTGGATCAGCAGCTGGGTGTTGCGGGCGATACGGGCCGAGAAGTCCGTCGGCAGCGCGAGCGCCTCGTCCAGGGCGTTGGTGTGCAGCGACTGGGTGTGGCCCTGGGTGGCCGCCATCGCCTCCACACAGGTGCGGGTGACGTTGTTGAACACGTCCTGCGCGGTCAGCGACCAGCCCGACGTCTGCGAATGCGTGCGCAGGGACAGGGACTTGGTGTTCTTCGGGTCGAACTGCTTGACCAGCTTGGCCCACAGCAGTCGGGCCGCGCGCAGCTTGGCGACTTCCATGAAGAAGTTCATGCCGATCGCCCAGAAGAAGGAGAGCCGGGGCGCGAAGGCGTCCACGTCCAGGCCCGCGTCCCGGCCGGCCCGGATGTACTCCACACCGTCCGCGAGGGTGTACGCCAGCTCCAGGTCGGCCGTCGCACCCGCCTCCTGGATGTGGTAGCCGGAGATGGAGATGGAGTTGTAGCGGGGCATCCGCTGCGAGGTGAAGGCGAAGATGTCGGAGATGATCCGCATCGACGGCTTCGGCGGATAGATGTAGGTGTTGCGGACCATGAACTCCTTGAGGATGTCGTTCTGGATGGTCCCGGCCAGCTTTTCGGGCGGCACGCCCTGTTCCTCCGCCGCCACGATGTACAGCGCGAGCACGGGCAGCACGGCGCCGTTCATCGTCATCGACACCGTCATCCGGTCCAGCGGGATGCCGTCGAACAGCTGCCGCATGTCGTAGATCGAGTCGATCGCCACGCCCGCCATGCCGACGTCACCGGTCACCCGCGGGTGGTCGCTGTCGTAGCCGCGGTGCGTGGGCAGGTCGAAGGCGACCGACAGGCCCTTCTGGCCGGCCGTCAGATTGCGGCGGTAGAAGGCGTTGGACTCCTCGGCCGTGGAGAAACCCGCGTACTGCCGGATCGTCCAGGGCTGGTTGACGTACATCGTCGGATACGGGCCCCGAAGGTACGGGGCGATGCCCGGGAAGGTGTCCAGGAAGTCCAGGCCCTCCAGGTCCTGCCCGGTGTAGAGCGGCTTGACCGTGATGCCCTCAGGGGTCTCCCAGGCCAGTCCGGCACCGTCGGTGGCCTTCTTGACGGCCGTACGCCACTCGTCGGAGCTGTGGCCGGCGACCGGGGTCCCCAGCTCGATCGCCGAGAAGTCGGGGATGGACATCAGGACACTCCCATGCGGTCGAGCGTGGCGGAGAGCACGGCCACGGCGTCGCAGCCGGCGAAGACATACGTGTCGACACCCGCGTACGAGCCCGGACGGCCGGCGAGGAACACCTGCCGGGCGCCCGCGGCCCGCAGTTCCTCCGCGGTGGCCTCGGCCCGCTCCTCATACACCGTGTCACTGGAGCACAGGCACGCCTCTCGCGCCCCGCTCTCCTCGAAGGTGCCCTCGGTCACGGGTTCGATGCCCCCCGCCTGGAAGAGGTTGGCGGCGAAGGCGAGCCGGGCGGTGTGGGCGGCGGCCGGACCGAGCGCGGCCAGGAAGACACGCGGCCGGGCGCCGGTCGCGGCGAGGTGGGCGTCGGAGCGGGCGCGCAACGCCTCGAACGCCTCGTCCCGCCGTACCCGGGGCAGGCCCCCGGACGGCGGCTCGGGCGCGGCGGCGCGGACGACCGGCTTCTCGGCCAGGTGCGGGAACTCACTGACACCGGTCACCGGCTCACGCCGCTCGGCGAGCTTCGCGCTGCGCACGGACCAGGTCTCGGCCAGCCGCTCGCGGATCAGACCGGAGCGCAGGGCCGCCGCCTGTCCGCCGGCCCGCTCGATCTCCTGGAAGAACTCCCAGGCCGCGTGTGCGAGGTCGGCCGTGAGCCGCTCCACGTACCAGGAGCCGCCCGCCGGGTCGATCACCCGGGACAGATGCGACTCCTCGATGAGGATGGCGGAGGTGTTGCGGGCGATACGGCGCGCGAAGGCGTCCGGGAGCCCGAGCGCGTGGTCGAAGGGCAGCACGGTCACGGCGTCGGCGCCCCCCACCCCGGCGGCCAGGGTCGCGACCGTCGTGCGCAGCATGTTCACCCAGGGGTCACGGCGCGTCATCATCACCGGCGAGGTCACCGCGTGCTGGAGCTGTGCCCCCGCCTGCGGCGCCCCGCAGACCTCGGCCACCCGCGCGAACAGCCGCCGCGCCGCGCGCAGCTTGGCGATCGTCAGGAACTGGTCGGCGGTCGCCGCGTACCGGAACTCCAGCTGGGCACAGGCCTGTTCGACGGTCAGTCCCGCCCCGGTCAGCTCGCGCAGACAGGCGACGGCCGTCGCCAGGGAGCAGCCCAGCTCCTGGGCCGCCGAGCCCCCCGCCTCGTGGTACGGCAGGGCGTCCACGGTCAGCGCCCGCAGCCCCGGATACCGGTCGGCACACAGCCGGGCCAGCCCGGCCACGGGCGCGATGTCGTACGACTGTCCGGTGCGGGCCTCGTGGCCCAGCGGGTCGGCGCCGAGGTTCCCGCGGGCCGCGTCCGCGGCGACGCCCCGTTCCTCGTAGAGCCGCAGCAGCCGCCGCGCGGCGGCCTCGGTCTCGGCGCCCGCGTCCAGGACGACGGGTGCCAGGTCGAGGTACACGCCGTCGAGGGCGCGGTCGAGCGACGGGACGGGGATGCCGGAGGACTCGCCGACGGCCAGCCACAGCGAGGTGGCGCCGTTCTCCAGGTCGTTCAGGATCGCGCCGCCGTCGGCGACGGTGTGCTGCTGGCGTACGTCCCAGCCGCCCACCGTGTTCCCCTCGGCCCGGCCGCCGCGCACGAAGGGCGCGAAACCGGGCAGACCGGGATCGGGTGCGTGGTCGCGCCCGGTGTACAGAGGGCGGGTGCGCAGCCCGCCCTCCAGAACGGTGGACAGGGCGTGCTCTGCCTCGGCGTCCGGGACTTCCTTGCCCGACTTGCGCAGCACGCCGGCCACCAGGTGCTGCCACTGCTCATGTGTCGCGTCAGGGAACTCGGCCGCCAAGGAGAGCTCTTCGTCAGGCAGGACGGTCATGCTCGGATGTTAGGGCAGGTCAGCAGAGGAGCAGCAGAGGGCACGGTTGTGACCTTGTTCTCGTTGGGCGTGCGAGGGGGCTCTCGTCCGGCGCGTGATGGGGTTCTTGTCCGGTGTGTGCAGGTGTTTCCCGCCGGACGTGTGACGTGGTTCTCGTGCGAGGACAGACACCGCAAACGACTCTCCGGCGCCCATGTGGGGCGTGCGGGGTGCGGGCGGACCGGCCGCACCCCGCCATGGCTAGCGGAGATCGACCACCGTGCGCAGTTTGCCGCTGGTCGCCGTGCGGTCGAATGTCTCCCTCCGCACGGTCTCCACCGCGAACGCGAGCAGGCCCTCCGCCTCGGCCGAGGCCAGCTCCGCCACCTCGGCGGCGAGCGCGTCCCGCGCGGCGACCGGGTCGGACGCGTACCCCTCGTCGAGGCGGACCGTCAGCAGCTCGCGGCCGGATCCGGGGGCGATCAGCAACTGCATCTCGCCGTGGTAGCCCAGCCGCTCCTGCGTCGCCCGCAGGATGCGCCGGTAGTTGAAGAAGTACGTGCCGACCCGCACGACATCGCCGTAGCGCCCGAGCAGTTCCAGACGCGGTACATGGCTGCCGCAGGGGCACGCGCCCTCGACCGCGCGTCCGAGGTCGCCGATCTCGTAGCGGTCCAGCCGCTGCCCGGCGCGCGCCCGCGAGGTGAACACCAGCCGCCCCGGCTCGCCCGGCGGCACGGGCCGGTCCGCGTGCGGGTCGAGGATCTCCAGTGTGTGCAGATCGGTCAGCACATGGTGGACCGATCCCCCGGATTCCGCGCACTGGTAGCCCAGCGGCCCCAGATCGGTGCTGCCGTACGCGGCCGAGCGGATCACCTCGACGCCGAACTCCTCGGTGAGCACCCGGCGTTGCTCCGCGGTGAAGTGCTCGCCGCCGTAGAACACCGTCCGGATGCCGCCGTAGGCACGGAGCCGGTCCGCCTCGGCGTGGAACAGCTGCCACAGATAGGAGGGCATGCCGAAGAGGGTGTCCGCCCGATGGGCGACCAGCGCCTCGGTGACCACGGCGTGATCGGGTCCCGCGGCCATCGGGATCTGGGTGGCGTTGAGCCGTTCGAGGATGGAGAAGAAGCTGATGAAGCTTCCGTACATGCCGCCGCAGTAGAAGAGGTTGGCCGCCCGGTCGCGGGCCGGGTCGAACCCCGCCGCGAGCAGCCCGTCCGCCGCGGCGCGCATCTGGTTGTCGTAGTCCTCGCAGGTGAACACCGACAGCGCGGGCGCGCCCGTGGAACCGCCGCTGCGGAAGTGCAGATGCGCGTGCTCCGGCGCCAGGGACGTCAGCGCGCGCTGTACGTCCTCCTTGCCGAGCAGCGGCCCGTCGGGCGCCGGAGGCAGCACCGGCGCCGCCACCAGATCGTCCAGGCAGGCCACCGTGCGGAACGCCGCGTCGGACGCGCGGACGCTCACGCGCCGGCTGTACCGCTGCAACGCGTAGACCCCGTCGTGCGGTTCGCCCTCGTAGCCCTCCAGCATGGAGCCGACCGGAGTGACCCGGGTGACGCCCGCGGCGAAGGCCGTCCGCGCCAACTCGGCCACGTCCGCCCTGCCGCCGCCGATCGCCATGGTCTGCAGATAGCGGCGCATCGGCCGCAGTGTCGCGGTGACCGCGTGCCGCGGCAGCGGCTTCACCAGGACGCTGCGGTGCAGAGGGGAGGCCTCCAGCGCCGGACGGGTGTCGGCCAGTACTCGCCAGGAGCCGTCGGCGGCGGCGATCACCCGGGTCAGACCCAGGTGCTGTTCCAGCCGGGCGAGCTGTTCCACGGTCGTGATCTCGGCCTGCTCGGCCGTGCTCGGCCGCGGCGCCGGCCGTGTGCCGGAGACCTGGGCGAGGTGCTCGGCGAACCGCTCGGCGAACGCCAGAACCTCTTCGGCGTCCTCGGAGTCCAGGTAGACCACCTGCGGACTGGAGCACGCCTGCTGGTCGAAGCGGCAGACGTCCTCGGCGAGCGCGTCGAGGGTGCCGGCGTCGGCTGCCGCCTGGCGGGTCAGATAGGCGAAGGAGATCCGGTGGCCCCACTCGACGATCCGGCAGCCGGGCGGCGCCAGGTCGCTCACCGCGCCTACGGCGTCCTCGCCGCCCCACACGGCGATCGCGTCCGCCTGACCGCACAGCGCCCGCAGCCACTCCCGGCGCGAGGACGGGAAACGCAGGGCCACGACGCGTTCGGTGATCAGCCCGGTCGGGTCGGCGGCGCCGAGCGCGGCGAGCAGATCGAGGGCGAGCGGAGTGTCCGCGCTGCTGGTCTTGAGCACGTTGAGGTTCCCGGCCAGCAGCCCTTCGACCACGCTCAGCGGCGCCACGGTGGCGGCGTTCCCGGGGGCGATGTGCACCAGCAGGCCGACCGGGGCCCAGGCCTCGTACACCGTCTCGCGGGCGTCCGGCCGCGTCAGCCGCTCCGGCCGGAGCCCGCCGAGCTCCCGGCGGAGCTTGCGTTCCAGGGCGTTCCGGGTCAGCGCCGAGGCCAGCTCGGCGAGAGCGGCGCCGGCCTCGTCGGCGGGCAGGTGCGCCGCCAGCCGGGTGTGCAGGGCGGAGGCGGGATCGGCCAGTTCGGAACTCACCGCGGCGCAGGCGCCGAGCACCACGTCGGTGGGCAGCGGTCGCGCCAGGACCCGGCCGGTCAGCTCGTGCAGTGTGGCGAGCCGGCGGGCGGCCTCGGCGTCGTCGACGAACTCGCCCTGCCAGAGGTGAGGTGCGGAAGCGGTCACGACATTCCCTTCAGGAGTTCGGCTGCCGCGACCGCGCAACTGCGGTTGCGGCTCACCCCGGCACGGCCGTGCACGGTGAACCAGTCGGTGGACAACGGGCAGCCGCACTCCTCGCCGGGGTGCAGCGACGCCAGGTCGCCCATCACGACGCTGTGCGCCGGTACGGCGGTGATGTACGGGCTGACCAGGTGCAGAAAGCCACGCTCCCCGTACGGCAGCGGGCGCAGCGTCGCCGGGTCGCGCACGGCGGCGCGCGACCATACGGGCACATGCAGCCGGTGCTGCGCGCACTCGATGTACGGCACGCAGTGCTCGACCGACCCGAACGTGTCGCGGACCCGGTCACCCGGCACACCGAGCCGCTCGGAGATCTCGGCGTAGAACTCCTCCTTGCCGATCTGCCGGTCGGCGTGGCCCTTCCAGCCGCCGCCCAGCACCACCAACGACCCCTCGGGCAGCCGCAGCGGCGGCAGTCCCATGGCGCACATCCGCTCCAGGGTGAAGTGCAGGAAGGCGGGGAAGCCCAGGATGCGGACCGGAACGTCGTCCTCGGCGTACCGCTGGAGCGCCGCGATACAGCCGTGCACATCGAACTCATGGCCGGAACCGGTGTGCCGCAGTGCGTGCGTGGTGTGCCGGGCCGGTGCGAAGTCGCACAGATAGTTGTCGGTGAACGAGGTGCCCAGTTTCAGCGACGGCGCGGGCTCGTAGCTGTAGAGAAGGTAGTTGACCGGCTGATCGGGGGTGATCCAGCCGTAGTGGTCGAAGATCCGGGCCACCATGCGCTGCGCCGAGCGGATGGTCCACTCGTCGAAGAACATCTGCGACTTCTGGCCCGTGGTGCCCGAGGAGGTCAGATGCAGGAAGACCTCGTCGCGCGGGATCGACAGCACCTCGTGGCGTTTGAAGAACGCGGCGGGCACCAGCGGGGTGCGCACCCCCTCGCCCACGGTCGGCGCGGGGATCTCCGGCGGATCCTGGAGCAGGGAGCCGAAGAACGGGGAGCGCCGCGCGTGCCAGTCGTTGGCCTCGGCCATGGCGGCGGCGAACAGCGCGTCGGCCTCGGGGCCCGTGTCGTACGGCGACGCCAGGTCGCACAATTGCTGCACATGGCCGAGTGCCGCCGGGTCGGGGACCTCGACAGGAGCGAGATGGGGGTTCATCGGGACACCTCGTGAAGGGGCAGATAAGTGGCGGTCCAGGCGCTCAGATAGGCGCTCAGATACGGCTGGAGCAGCGGGCTGACCGCCGTCGTCCTGAAGTCGATCTGACGGCTGGTCCGGGACAGCACGACGTAGTCGTGGAAGCGCTCGTCCATACGGCGCATCGCCGGGTACACCGCGCTCGGCACGAAACCCGAGGCCAGGAAGACCTCAAGTGCCTTGGTGTCGGCGAGCGGCAGGAGCGTCTCGGCGTAGTCCGCGCCGGCCCGGGTGACCACGGAGATCAGGGCCTCCGACGCGCCGGTCACGGCCGAGGGACGCGGATGCACCGCGATCAGGGCGCAACTGCCCGCGACCGGGTCCAGATCGGCGTACGCCTCGAAGCTGCCGTCGGCCGCGACCAGCAACGCGTTCGGCGTGTGCAGGGGGAAGAAGCGGTCGCTCGCGTCGGGGAAGCGTTCCAGGAAGCGACGGCGGACGAAGGCCGAGGCGGCGATCAGCTCGATCGGCTCGGCGCCGGTGAGGGCCGGCCGCGCGGGGCGGGTGGGGATATGTCCCGTGCCCGCGTAGTCGACGCCGATGCCCGAGGACGCCGCGGACAGCAGGGCCGCGAGGCGTTCCGGTACGCGCTCCACGGGGGCGCGGCGCTCCAGTACGCCGTCGGCGTAGCGGGCGAACAGGGCCAGGCTCTCGCAGCCGTCGACCTCGACCGCGTTGGGCATCAGGCCGAGCGGCCGGAAGCCGTTGCGTACGACGACATGCTGGGGGCCCTCGGTGACGACGCGGACGGTGGCGTACACCGAGTCGAGGCGGCCGGTGCCGAACGCCTCGTCGCACACTGCACCGGTCAGCACGGAGGCCAGGCCCCCGCCCCGGTGTCCGGGGTGCACGGCGAGGCCGACGAGCTTGCCGATGCGGCTGCCCGGGTCGGTCTGCACGACGGCGGAGCCGACCAGGGCGCCCCTCTCCGTGCGGGCGGTGAGCCAGTGCGCGGTGCCGTCCACGATCAGCCGGTGCATGACGGCCGGGTCGCTGCCGAGCGGCACGGGGTAGCCGTGCCCGTAGACGTCGAAGTACAACTGCCGCAGTTCCGCGATGTCCTGGACCGCGGCGGGAGCGAGGACGACGCTCATGACACGTCTCCCGACACCGCGACCTGATGCCCGGCGGTGGTGGACGGCTCATGCTCCGGAACGTCCACGCGGCCAGCCAGCCACCACAGCGCCAGAGCCACCGGGACGAGACCGGCGCCCTGCACCAGGCACAGTGCGCGAGCGGTCAGATGGTCGCCGAGCGCGCCGAAGACGAGTGAGGAGACGGGGAACGTGGCGCCGAGCAGCGCCTGCATCGCCGTGAAGAAGACCGCCTTGTCGTCGGTGGGCACCAGCCGCTGGAACAGCGCGACGAAGCGGACGCCGATCACTCCCACGCACCAGCCGGCGACGACCATCGAGCCGGCCGCCACCGCGTGCCCGGTGAGCAGGCCCGGCAGACCGAGGCAGGCGGCCATCACCGCCAGACAGATGCTGCCCAGGGCGACCGGGCGTCCTGGAAGGCGCCCGCCGGTGAACGACCCGACGAGCGTGCCCGCACCGAGTGCCACCTCCAGTGAGGCGACGGTCGAGCCGGTGGAGTGCAGCACCCCCCGGGTGTACAGCGGCATGACGACGTAGACGGCCGTGGTGAAGACATTGGCGGCGGCGAAGCAGACCAGGACGCGGCGGACGAACGGCAGTCCGGCCAGGACGCGGCGCAGTGTGCGCCGCTCGGGCGCGGCCCCGCTCGCGGGCCCCTGCGGGGCGGTGGCGCGCGGGAAGCGGACGGAGCCGATCAGCAGGGCCGCCGACAGATACGCGCCCGCGCACCCGGCGGCGACGTCCGCGAGGCCGCCCGCGTCGACCACCAGAGGGCCGAGGAGCCCCCCGGCGAGCCCGGCCAGCGACTGGGTGGACAGCTCGAACCCGGTGGCCGCCTCGATGTCCGCGTCATCGACCAGCTCGGGCACCGAGGTCGTCAGGCACGGATCGAACACCGCCTGGCAGGTCGCCAGCGCCAGTCCGGCCGCGTAGACGGCGGCCACGGGCAGCGTCCCGGCGTACGTCCAGACCGCCGCGGCCGTGGCGAGGACGCCCGCTGCCCCCGCCGCCACGGCCAGCACTGTACGGCGCGCGTGCCGCGCGATGACGCGGGCCACCATGGGGGCGAGCGCGACCGCGGGCAGGGTGCTCACCATGAGGAACAGACCCGAGTCGAGCCCGCGGTGGTCGCCGCCGGCGAAGCCCACCAGCCACCAGACCGCACCGACCTGGAACATCCTGCTCGCCATCTGGGTGAGCAGCTGACCGACCCAGACCGTGCCGAACGACCGGTTGCGCAGTACGACGGGCAGACGCCGCGCACCGGGTACGGGTGTGCTCATGAGTGCGGCCGTTCGTCGACCACACGGATCAGCTTTCCGGAGCGAAGGTTGACCGCCAGCTCCCGGTGCCGCACCCACTCGACGGTGAGCGGGTCGACATGCCCGGCGGCGATCGCGCTCGCGTAGGCCGGACGCTGCTCCAGGACCGCCTGGACGACGGTCTCGCCCAAGGCGGTGTGCCGGCCGCCGGGTTCGCCCGTCGCCAGCCGCAGCACCAGACCGTCCCGGCCGTTCTGGCGGCGCGTCACGAGCTGCAGCCCGGTCACCTCGCCCGCCGCGTCGGCGGCCGTGACGACGTCGTGCACGTCCTGCGAGTACAGCGAGACGGGCCCGACCCGCACGCCCTCCTCGGCGCGACCGAGGATGCGGAAGACACCCGCGTCCCGTGCCACCCATGCGGCCCGGTCACCCGCCGGATAGCGCAGAATCGGCATCAGCCGGCGGCGCAGGTCGGTGACGACCAGCCGGCCCGGCAGGCCCTCCTTCTCGATCGGCAGGCCGGTCTCGTCGTCGAGTATCTCGACCACCGTGTAGGGGGCGAACACGCGGTGCACCCGCGGATCGTCGCCGGGCACCGCCTCGCCGAGCAGTCCCGCGTCCACGCTCGCGTATCCCAGGGAACGCGCCTGAGCGTGCGGGAACGCGGTCTTCAGCAGGGGGAGTTGATCGCCGAACAGGCACTCCCCGCCGAAAAGAAGCAACTCCACGTCCGGCAGGGTGCGACCGGCCGAGGCGAGACGCTCGGCGAGCGAGCACAGCGTGGTCGGCGTTGCGGCGACGACCTGGACCCGGAATTCGTGCAGGGTGGCCGCGGTGGATTCCCAGGGTGTCGCCCCGCCGATGGGCAGCCGCACATTGGCCACCGGGGATCGGTGCAGCGAGTCGAGAACGAAGCTGAAACTGGCGTACAGATCACCCGCGTAGAACAGGTCGGCCACCCGGTTGCCGGGCCGCAGCCCGGCCGCGACGAGGCCGGCGCCGAATGCCGTGGTGAACTCACGCCATTCCGTACGGGTGTAGTAGGAGAACTTCGGGGACCCTGTCGTGCCGCCGCTGCGGAAGACGACCGCCTCGTCCAGGGGCGCGGTGAGCAGTCTGTTGTCGCGCGGTGAGTTGGCCCGCCAGAATTCCTCCTGGGGTACCACCGGAAGATCGGTGAGATGGGCCACCTGATCGGGAAGATCAGCGTAAAGCTCCCGATAGAAAGGCGAGTTGCGGCGCGCGAAGCGTATCAGCTCCACGAATGGTTGAACTGGCATCAATTCCTGCTCGGAGGCATGCTCGGTGAACCGTCGGCAAAGGGAAGGGCCGACGGCAGCGCGATGGATGGTGTTCGCCAGGAAACGGCGAAGAGGCGTGTGCCACTGACGATGTGATGGATTGACGCACCCGGAAAAGCCGGGACGCCCACACCCGAAGGATATCTCATCATTCGGAACACTCTTGCGCCAACTGGCCGCCTGTGCATCGAACTTCGGCCATGCGCGGACGGGCGGTGACGGTATGGGTTCCCTCTCCTTCAGGAGACGGTCGTCACAAAGGGGGCTGGTTTCATAAGCAATTGTTGAGGCTTCTTCAAGAAGCCTTTATGGGAATGGTGATGACGCCGGCTTCCGGCCTTCACCGACTGCGCCCTCGCGATCTCCCGCACACCCGGACGGCGGGAGATCGCGGTGCGACTCGTCACTCCTGGGCGGCTTGGGGCCGGGGCAGGTCGATCAGGATGAGCGCGCGATGTCGTGCGGTAGTCGGATCCACGTCCGACGCGCTGTCGCCGGCCGGCACATTGCCGGCGGACCGCGTCGTGATCTCGATGTCCTCGGGGTCCATCACGGTCTCCGCGTCGGCCTGCAGACGGGCGAGATGGACTGCCAGCGCCGAGCGGAACAGGCCGGCCACGCCGTCCGCGCGCGCCTGTCCGCGCCGTAGCGCCTCGCCGAAGTGCGGGAGCCCGCCCCGCATCCCGTTGGCGTGCCCGACCACCTCGACGCGGGGCGGCGGGAAGCCCGCCCTGACGTTCGCCAGGGAGGCCCACGCCACCTCGGCGGCCAGCCGGTGCACCGTCTCCCGCTGCGGCCCCGTCAGCTCGGCCGACCCGTCCTCGAACTCGAACCCTGCGATGGTCAACCGCTCGCTGCGGTAGGACGGTTGCGACACGCTCTCATGTGGCACGCTCTCATGTGGTGCGGCCCCATGGGGCGCGGCCTCATGGGCTGCGGCCTGCGGTTGTGGCTGTGCCGTGTGCTGCTGCTCCTGCGGGGACCGGGGTGCCCGGGGCAGCACGTCCGTGTCGGCCAACCCCCTGCGGGAGCGGGTCGGCGGGGCCGTGGGGGCGTCGCCCTGCCGGGGATCGTGCACTGTCACCGTCGTCCGGCGCCCGTGCTCGGGGTCGCCGGACGGAGGGGTGCGCTCGGTGGTGACCGTGACCGGGAAGTCGGCCGCGGTCAGATGCGGCTGCGCCGAACCGTGCTGGTAGTTGATGAGGTGGCGGTCCAGCCGGTCCCGGAGTTCCCGGTGGACGGCGTCGGCCCTGCCCTGGGCGCCGTCGGGGAAGACCCAGGCCAGCGTGGGACGGCGGTTGTTGCTGCGCCCGGTCACGGTGATCCGGGGCAACGGCAGCCCGTTGTGGTGGTTCCACAGCCCGGCGCGCACCGCATGCTCGGCCACATAGGTCAGCTTGCGGGCCTCGACCTTGCTGATCTGCTGGGAGCCCTGGTCGAACCCGATGTCCACGTGCGGGAGCCGGTGACCGTGCACGATCACGGACGTCAGCGGGTTGGCCTTCTTCGAGGGAGCGGAGCTGAGTAGGTCCGCGCTCACCTCGTGCATGGTCTCGCCGGGGCGCTGGGAGTACATCCGGAAGTGCCACAGATCGCTGCCCTTGGGAAGGTCCGCCGCCTGCTTCATGCGCGCCGCGGCGACCTTGACCGTGCGCTCGTACTCCGCCATCGCGGTCGCTTCCTGCGGGCTCCCCGGAGTCGTCGTACCGACCGTCCGTCGCGCGTCCGCGGCCTTGGTGAGCGCGTCGACCAGGTCCAGATGGCGGCCCAGTTTCTTGAGCGTGGCCCCGTCGGCACCGCCCGCCCGCTGACGGTCCAGCTCGTCGCTGATGGCGGCGTGCAGCCTCCGGAAGCCGTTCGGCGAGGTACTGGTGAGGTTCTCCGCCACGACCGATCGCATGGCGTAGGCGATCCGGGCGCGCCGGGCCAAGTTTTCCAGCGTGATCTGGTGCTTGCCGTCCTCGCTGGAGAGCACGACGGCGGCGAAGTGGTAGCCGAAGTAGCGTTTGTCCGGCGCGCTCGGCTTGGCGTAGTTGTGCGCCAGGCTCGGGAAGCCGTTCTCGTCCAGCGCGTTGATCGAGTGCACGAGGTAGGTCTCGCCGACCTCCGCCCAGGCGTGCTCGTTGATGCCGATCCAGCGCGCCGCATCGGAGAGCACGTCGCGCCGCGGGTTGTCCAGCGGGTCGTAGCTCAGCGCGCTGCCGTAGGACTTGCCCGGTGCGGGGCCGTCGCTCTCGGCGATGAGCCGGTCGTCCCGCAGCACCTGGCGCGCGGCCCACGACGGATCCACGGGCCCGGTCGGTTCCCGGCCGTCGGCCACCTGGCTGAGCGCCTCCGCGAGGTAGTGGATGCCGGTGACCTCGGTGCGTCCCAGAGCGTTGATCGGGGCCTTGACCGCACCGGTGCCGTCAGGATCCCGGAAGACGACGTGCGACGCGGGCACGCCGCCCGACACCATCTGGGCGAAGTCACGGCAGACCTCCTCCTCCGACTTGCCGGAGCGGGTGAGGAACTGCGGGGTGACACGCACCAGTTCGCGGTGGCCGCCCTTGCCGTCGGCGACGTGCAGTGTGAGGCCGTCCGCCTTCAGCCTCACCAGGCTGCCCGCGAGCGACAACTGGCGGTTGGCCGCCTCGACGGCCTTGGCGGTGGCGAAGACCTGCTGACCGTAGCCGTACTGGCGGTGGGCCAGCGACAGGTCCCCCGAGACATGCAACGGCGGGTGCTCGTCGACCAGTGTCTGCCTCATGACCTCCGCGGGCACCCTCAACAGCGGGACGTTGTCGGAGCTTGTCCGACGGTAGTCGAGAGCCGCGTGGTAGATGCCGCTCGGTTCTTCGAACAGCACAGTATCGGGGGTGGTTGCGATCACCTGGTAGTCGGTGGTCGTCAGCGGGCGGGCCCGCAGGCGGTCCACCAGGTCCACCGGGGACAGCGCCGACTCGTCGGCGTCCCGCGGCGGGTGCAGGTAGCTCGCGTAGCCGGAGCCGCCGGGATCGTGGGCCGGTGCGACGGGGCTGTGGTCCGCCGCTACGGCGCTGCGGTCCGGTGCCACGACGTCATGGTCCGTCGTGGCGGAGTCGTGGCCGAGACCGAGGCCGTCGAACAGGTCCAGCAGGCCGCGCTCGGCGCCCAGGTGCCGCGCCCAGGTGCCGCTGCCCCCGTGCAGGTCGAGGTGTTCGGTTCCGGTCTGCCAGTCGATCGGGGTGCGCACATGGGAGTCGGTCGACCACACCGCCGTCCCGGCCCGGCTCGCGATGAGCTGAGCGAGCCCGTGGTCCTGCCCCTGGGACACGACCAGCAGGATGTCCTGGCCCTCGCCGCGCAGCGGGTCACGGGCGACGAGGGCGGCGAACTCCTCCGGGTCGGTCACGTGGATTGCGCGGCCACCCGCCATCAGGACGATATGGTCCGGGGTCCCCTGTGCGGTGACCACATACGGGTCGTGCCAGGGTGCCGGATGCTCCGTCGGCTGCCCGTCCGGGCCGGTCACCGTGTACTTCGTCAGATCGGGCAGGTCCACCCTCGAACCCGTCCAGTAGCGCCCGGTCGCGTGTCCCGACCCGTCGAAGAGCGCGGTGTGGTCGTCCAGCGCGCCGCGCCCTGTCACCAGGAAGTGCGCGGCGAGCGCGGAGGCGTCCGTGACCGACTCGGGTCCGGTCTGCGCGGTGAGGGAGAGCAGGTACCGGTAGTCGTCCTCGGTCGGCGCGGAGTCGAGATGGAGCACCTGCCGGGCCAGCGCCTCCAGGTGCGGGCGGTTGGCGGTGTCCGGCGTCGCACGGGGCAGATCCATCGCCCGCAGCGTGAGCAGGGCGCCGCGGGCGCTCGCGTACGCCTCCTGGTCGAGTGAGTCGCCGTAGAGGCGGTCCAGCCACTCGTACTCGCGCGCCCGTTCCTCCGAGTACTCCTCCAGGACCCGTGACCAGTCCTGTTCCTCGTCCCGGTACGTCTGGGGAGCGTCGTGCTCGTTCCCTGGCATGTGCGGGTCGTGGACCGCGGTGTCGTTCTGCGGGGTCGCGCCGCGGTTCGGGTCGGTCACCGGGTCGACCCAGGCATGGCGCCGGGTCACGGGCGGGGCGGCCGAGCGGGCGTCGTGCCAGCGGGGATCCTGCGACAGCGGGGGGTGGTCCGCGTCCCGGCGGACCTCCGGCCCGGAAACCCCGTCGGGGGAGCCCGACGTCCTCCGCGGCTCCTGGGCCTCGGGGTGCCCCACACCGTGGTCCGTGGCGGACTCCGGTACGTCCCCGACGAGGGCACCGAACAGCTGGAGGTGACGGCCGCGCAACCCGCCCTGGGCGAGACCGTACGGCGCCGGCTGGTGGAAGTCGCCCAGCAGGCTGCCCGGCACCTGCGCGCGGCCGGGTCCCTCGTCGTCCTTGCGGTACTCGTCACGAAGACCGAGCTGGTGGCCCAGCTCATGGGCGTACGCGACGGGATCCGCGTCCGGCCACCAGGTGCGCTGGTCCATGGGGCGATCGCGGTCGGCGACGTCGACGACAAGGTGGGGATCGGCGTCCTCGGCCACGCGTTCCACCGTCACGTGCAGCACACTGCCGTCGGGGAGGCGGCGCTCCGGGCGGTTGTAGTACTCCTCGGCGCCCTGTTGCAGCCGCTGCCACGGGGTCTCGGTGTCGTGCCCCGAGCCGCTCCGGAAGGCGACGCGCACGGTCAGGTCGGTGACGGTGGTGTCGCCGACGCGGAAGGTGCGCGCGTCGAAGGCGGACCGCACCACGAAGCGGGGTGCGTGGTTGAGGGCGCGACGGGGGGCGACGGTGGCGGGGGTATGGCGGTTTTCGTGCGTCCGCGGGTTGTCGTCGTGGGTGTGCCGGTTGTCGCCTTGAGCCTGCCGGCTGTCGTCGTGTGTCTGGCGGGGCGGCGTGTTGTCGGTGGCCGGGCCGTGTGCGGCGCTCGTGGCCGGAGCGGACTGGGGTGCCCTCGGCGCCTTGGGGGCGACCTCCTCGGTCACGGTGGGCGGGTGCTGCGGCGGCGCCTGGCTGGCGTCGTAGTGGTTGCGCCCGTCGTAGTACACGTCGGTCGAACGGCCGGTGTCCTCCGGTCCGACCGTCCGCAGATGCGCCGTGCCGCCGCCGGTCGACTGGAACGTACGCAGCTGGACGCCGAGGGTGTGGGCGACCAGGGCGGGGAACATCTCGCCCTCGTTGGTGTTCCAGGCGTCGTTGCCCGGCACCCAGTTCTCCAGGGCCCTGACGAGTGCGCGGTGCTCCGCCTGTGTCAACGGCCGGTGCAGCGCCGAGTCGACGACGGCGCCGACCAGGCGGTCATGGCTGTCGATGTAGTCCAGGGTCAGGGGACCGAGCCGCCCGGTGACGTAGGCGAACTGGGCGCGCGGTGCCAGGGCGGTGTTCCCCAGGGTCCAGTTGCCCTGGTGGTCCGTCGTCTCCGGCACCTCGTTGGCGGCGCGCTCGGCCGCTTCCTGCGCGGAGAGGTGGTGTGGTGCGCCCATCAGCTCCTGGGTCCGCGCGTCCACGTAGAGACTGCGCAGAGCCTCCGGGCGGAGCCAGTCCGGCGTCATGACGTGGTCGACGCCGTTGGCGTCCAGCCGCGTGTGGAGCGCGTCGAAGTTCTCGGTCTGCACGTGCTGCCGGAGCTGGTTCTCCTGGCTGCGGCGGTACAACTCGGTGACGTCGAACGGAAGGTCCTCCGGCCGCGTCGTCCGTACGTTGCGCAGCACCATCTGGCGGAGGGCCTCCGCGGCGCGGCCCAGGGCGCTGTCGGAGCGGACGGGGCCTTGCTGGATGCGGATCTGCCGCAGGACCGCTTCGTGCTGGGTGTGGGCGTTCCCCGGGGAGCCCTCGTGCAGGGCGGCGGGCCAGTGCGCGGGCGGGGTGCTCGCGACCACGGAGTACAGCAGACACCGGCCGTCGCCCGGCACTTGGACGCGGGGCGTCGGCTGTTGGACGACCGTGGTCTCCGCCGCATCGTGCTTCGTCTGCTGGACGTCGGCGGTGACGTGGTGCGTGGTCGTGGATGTGGATGTGGATGTGGATGTGGATGTGGATGTCGATGTGGTCGCGTCGTGCGTGGCGACCGGAGCGGGGGCTTCCGGAGCCTTCACCAGAGGCTTGACGGTTTCCGACGTCTCCTCGGAGGGCTTGACCGCCTTGTGCGTCTTTTCCGGTTGTTTGATGTCCTCCGGGGTCTTCGCCGGTGATTCGACGTCGTGCGGAGCCTTGGCCTGCTGCTTGGTGTCTTCCGGAGCCTTGGCCTGCTGCTTGTCGTTCTCGGGGGCCTTGACCTGCTGCTTGGTGTCCTCCGCGTCCTTCACCTGCTGTGTGGTGTCGTCCGCGGACTTCGCCGGGTCGGGTGTCGTCGGGGTGTGGTCGGTGGCCGTGGACGGTGTGGTGGTTTCCTCGGTCTTCTTGGCCGTCCAGTAGTAGACGTGGCCGTCCGTCTGCGCGGTGTTCCCGTACGTGCCGTTCTCGTCGTACTTCTGTGTGGTCAGGCGCACGGGCTGCCGCATCAGTACCTGCGGGCCCTTCAGGGTGGCCTTGCCGGGCTCGGCGGCCTCCTTGCCGTGCGGCAGGGCGGGCGGTGTGAGGGTGCGGGTCGGGACGCCGGGCTTGCGGGTCACCGGCGAGCTGCTCTCGAACGTCTGGTCGCGGTCCACCTTCAAGGCGCTGTTCGGGAGGGGGACGACGACGGCCGGGTTCTTGGTGATCACAGGAATGGCCAGGGGCGTCAGGTTCGCGTTGAGGCCGTTGCTCGCGGTCGCGGACGACTCGTGCTCGGTGGAGACGGTGATCTCGTCGTTGCCGCTGTCCCGCGTGGAGATCTCCTGTGCCTCCCCGGTGGGGTGCAGATGGACTTCCAGGCCGGTCTTGCCGTCGACGCCGAGCGGGACCGTGCGGTAGCCGTTCCCGGGATCCATGAGGTGGTGGAAGACCGTGGGCAGGGTTGCCGAAGAGAGCGCCTGGCGCAGCGACACCTGCTGCTCCAGCGGCAGGCGTTGCTCCCTGACCAGCGGGTTGTCGGTCCCGCCCAGCCGGGGGTCGGAGATGAAGGAGCTGACCAGCTTGTGTGCGGCGTAAGGGGTCATGGCTCCGACCCAGCGGCCGACCGTCGAGGCGGCCGAGCCCAGTCCCCAGGAGATGGCCGAGCCCGCCTTGCCCAGTGTGCTGTCGGACCAGGGGCGGGGCGCGGTGAGCACCGTCTGCGCGTGGTCGAGCAACGCGTCGGGGTTGTCGAAGCCCACGAGGTCGTGGGCGGAGTCCAGCGACGCCTGCCAGCGGTCCCGGTCGGCCTGGGAACCAGTGACGGGCTGCATCTCGATGGTGTTGCCGCCGTCGTGGACCTGGTGCGGCTGCGGCGGCTGCTGGGACGCCTGCTGCTGGCGTGCGGCGGCCTGTTCGGCGGTTTCGGTGAGCGACTTGGGTACATATACGTGGACCGGCCAGGACGGGTCGACGGGCCGGGGTTTGGCGAGGTTGACGAAGCGTCCGTACTCGGTGCGCTGGGTGACGGTGACCTCGAAGCGCATACGGTTGGAGAACTTCGCCGTGTCGCCGAACTCCGACGTCTTGTGCACCACCGTGGTGGTGACACCGCTGTCGGCACTCTTGGTCCGGCTGCCCTCGCCGCCGCCGGACGGGGCCCAAGCGATGCTGCCCAGGCCGGACTTCTTCTCCTCGGCCCTGACCTCGGCCGGGTCCTGGCCCGGCTTGGGCTTGACCACCGGGGCGTAGGACAGACGGAAGTTGCCGTCGGCGCCCTGCGACCAGTTGTGCCCCGCGCCGCCCTTGACGGTCTGCGCGATGCTGACCTTGCGGGTGGTGTCCCCGGTGGAGTGGTCGCCGTCGTCGGTCCACTTGTCCCGCGGGATGCCCCGCACCAGCACCTCGGTGATCACACGCTGGGTGCGGGACTCGTGGACGTGGTAGTCGAGGATGCCCCGGCCGACCAGGTCCTCGTAGTTGGCCGACAGGTTCTCCGGCGAGAACGTCCCGGCGAACGGCAGCGCCGTCTCCGGCACGTCGGCGGGCGTGTCCAGCTTGCGGATCTGCCGATCGATCTCGCCCAGGATCTCGTCGGACCTCGGGATGTCGGCGGTGGCGCCGCCCAGCAGCCCGGAGGTCAGCAGCGGCGCCTGACGTGTGCCGGAGGGGGCCGGGGCGGTGGTGTTGCTGGTCCCGTCGGCGCCGAGCTTGCGGACGTCGTCGTCGGACAGCAGCACCACCACCCGGTGCATGCTGGTGCCCGGGTATCCGAGG
This sequence comes from Streptomyces sp. NPDC052036, assembly GCF_040680495.1. NCBI lineage: Bacteria > Bacillati > Actinomycetota > Actinomycetes > Kitasatosporales > Streptomycetaceae > Streptomyces > Streptomyces sp. NPDC052036. The sequence goes on from NZ_JBFAWW010000010.1 coordinate 87,016, forward strand.
GTGACGTTGCCCTTCGCGTCGGTGATGCGGCCCTGGACGGTGATGTCCGCGTCCGCCTCGTAGACGTGCCAGGTGCCCTTGTACTCCGCCTTCCGCGACGTGGTCATCTTCTGCTTGACGTTTTCGCTGCTGTTGTAGTCGGCGCCGCCGTTGCCCTTGAAACCGCCGCGCACCTGAAGGGACGCGTCGGGGCAGTTCTTGGATGGGAAACGTCCGGCGTCGAAGCCGAGTCCGGCGTTGAAGGCCCGGGAGGTCTTGTCCGCCACGGCGGTGGACCCGCTGGACTTGGTCTCGATCTCCAGCTTGCCTTCGCCGGGCAGCGTCTCGTGGAACCGGAAGTTGCTCAGACGCGTCCGCGTCGACAGCCCGACGGTGTCACGGTTGCGGCCCGAACCGACCTGCTCGTCACCGCTGTTGGCCCACCCGCCGTGCGACGCGGCGACCAGGGACCGCAGATGGTCCTCATCGGTCATCCCGTCCAGCGCCTCCTTCAGGTCAGGGCTCGACGCCTCACTCTTCTTCTCGAAGGCGCTGGTCAGCGACCGCTTCGCCTGGTCTCGGAAGTCGTCGGAGCCGGTGACGTGGCGGATCGCGTGGCGCTGCGGCAGCACATCCAGCTTGGGGATGGCCGGCGGCGTGGTGTCGGTGGTCTCCGGTTTCCGCGCGACCTCGACCGTGAGGCGGCCGTCCGGCTTCACCTGCTGGATGTGCTGCATCTGCGGCGAGGGCGCGTCGGTGGACAGATGTGTGGTGGGCTGTTTCGGGTCCTCGACGCCGACCATGACGTGGTACGTGACCGGGTGGGCGTAGACGTCGGTGTCCGCCTCCAGAGAGAACTGCCGCTTGACCTCGGTCTCGGTACCGATGGTCAGCCCGTGCGAGGGGTTGTGGGCGGTCACGTCGAGGCTGCCGATGCCGAAGCCGCGGGTCACGTCCGGGTGGTCCAGTGAACTGCGTACGTTGCCCGCCGGGTTGACGACGTGCTTGGCGCTGCGCGTGACGGATTTGTCGGCCCCGGTCGTCCGGGTGGTCACGTCCTTCGTCGTCAACTTGCCCGAGCGCACGTAATCGCCCTTGGACGGCTCGGCCTTGATCAGGATCTCGTGGGTCCTGCCGTCGACCAGCGGCAGATGAGAGCCCTTCAGTGTGATCCGGTAGGTGCCGTCGAGCAGCTTCGGAGCGGCGTCGCGCAGCCGTGAGGGGGCGAGCTGCCGGCGCAGCGAACGCAGGTTCTCCCAGGCCTCGGGGGTCATCCGGAGACGGTTCGCGGCGCCCGTACCGTCGTGTGCCGTGGTGGTGCTGGGGTGGATCGCCTCGGGCGGCGGCAGCACACCGGGCGAGCTCTTCCCCATCTCGCGCACGATGTGGGCCTCCAGCTCCGACGAACCGGGGAAGTCCAGGAACGTCATGCGCTGGGCCGTGACCGGGCCGGTGAGCCGGCCGGCGTCGAGCGGTGGATGGTCGCCGGTCGTGGCGGGCGCGGTCCCGTCGTGCGGGACGGCGCGCAGCACCTCGCCGTTCTGCGGGTCGATGGTGATGGCGAGGTGGTCGGCGGCGCCCGTCGGACGCTGCTCGGAGGGTGGCGGGGTGTGGTCCCCGATGTTCGTGGTGCTGGTGCCGTGCAGGCCGTCGAGCTCGGGCTGCAACTGGTGCCGTATCAGCTGGACATGGAGGCGCACATGGGTCGCGACCAGGTCGGCCTTGCCGGAGTGCTCATGGCTGGACTCGGTGCCGATGGCGTTCTTGCCCTTGGCGCCGTGGGTGAGGTTGCTGGAACCCGTGTAGCCGGCGGTGCCGGTCAGCCAGGTCGACTCGGAGCTGTCCTTCGCCTTCCATACCTGGCCGCTGGCGTCGGCGCTGGGCCCCAGCGACCAGGAGCTGTTCTCCGTACGGTTCTGGCCGTGCTCGTCGGACGACTTGGACCCCAGAGTGGCCTTGTCGTCCACGGTGTGCAGGGCCTGGGAGCCGTCCGGCTCCACCGTCAGATGCAGATGGGCCTTGCTGCCGTCGCTGAGCGTCAGCGGCTTCGACAGCAGACCCCAACCCGAGGCGTGCTCGAACTCGTTGATGACGTTGGACGGCTCGAAGAAGTCCTCGATGTCCCGGTGCGCGGTGCCGTCCGGGCGCGCCTCACGCGGCAGCGCCTCGTAGACCGCGTTCCGTGCCGTGTCGAGTCCGGTGATCGACACCGGGTGGCCGGAGGCGGGCCCGGGCGCCCGGGAGGCCGGTGCGGCGGGGGTGTCCGGCCGGTCCGTGCGGGCGGGGTCCCAGCCCTGCCAGGCGCGCGGCCGGCCGTCGGCCAGGCCCTCCGGCCGGGGCACGTTGGCGCGAACCGTGCCGGTGAGGGGGGCGTGGGGGCCCTTGGCACCGAGCTGGGTGCCCTGATGGTCTGTGACCTTCACCTGGTAGGTGAAGTCGGAGGTGTAGCTGTCGGTCTTGCCGGTGAAGGCGATCTGGTTCGCCGTCTGGGACGACGACTTGACCGTGGTCTCACGGCCGTGGGTGGCGCCGCCCAGTTTTCCGGAGGGGGTGACGAGGACCGACAGCTCGCTGTTGACCGGACGGACGATGGTCGGCCCGAACTCCAGTCCCGCCTCGGAGGAGGTCATCTCCGTCTTGCGCGGGTCGGATTCGCGCGTCGACTCCGACGGTACGCCGAAGCCGTCACCGTCGTTGTCCTTGGCGGCATCGGTCGTGGCATCGAGACGCCAGGGGGAGGCGGCGGCCCTCACCTCGACCTCGTAGGGCCTGCCGTCCACGTGCACGGTGAAGCGCCAGCCGCCGTTGACCATCACCCCGTGCTGCTTGCGGAAGTTGGCGGGATCGAAGGCGGCGTCCAGGCGCCGCACGACAGAGGTGTCCTTGCCGTGGCCGCCGAGCAGCGTCTCGATACGCGTGCGCACGCCGTCCGGACCCGGGGCCTCGGTGATCTTCTTGCCGGCGAGGGACTCCGTGTGCCGTCCGGCGAGGACCGGGGCGGGATCCTTCTGTGGGGGCGCGGGCGGCTTCTCCTGCTGCTCGTCGCCGGGGGTGCTGTCGCCCTTGGCGGGGGTGTGATCCTCGGCGGGTGTGTGGTCCTTCGTGGGTGTGTGGTCTTTGGCGGACGTGTGTTCCTCGCCGGAGGTGTGGTCCTTGGCCGACGTGTGGTCCTCGGCCGGGGTGTGGTTCTTCTCCGGCTCGGACTTGGGGGCTTCCTCGGCGGGGTCCTCGGTCTCGTCCAGGGCGTGCGCCTTGGACGGCTCCTGTTCGAGGGGCTGCTGCGGCTTCTCCCGGGGCTCTTGCCCGGTTTCGGTGCGCTCAGCCGGTTCGTTCGACGTGTCCCGGCGCGTGGACTCGTCGCCCTCCTTCGCCTCCTGGCGTCGGTCGGACGACTCATGGTCCCCGTGGTCCTGGTGACCCTGGTCCCCGTCCCTGCGCTCGTCCCCCCGGTCCTGGTGGTCCTCGTGATCCTTGGGGTCCTGCTGGTCCCGCCCGCCGCCGGACTGCTTGTCCGTGCCGCCGTCCGACGGGGTCTCGTCCTGATGCGACTCCTCCGGACGCCGGATCCAGGTGAGTTCGGCGTGCTCGTTCCCGGGGCTGAAGCGCAGCAGTGGTTCGCCGTCGGGGCCCTCGTGGGAGCCGACGATCTTGTCGAAGACGGACTTGCTGAAGGCGGAGGGCGGGTTCCAGAACATATGGGCGCCGTGCATGACGGCGATGTCCTTGGCCTGCATCTCCTTGATCAGCGCGTCGTGCTGGGGATGCGGAATCCGCGTGCCGCCCGGGGTGGAGATGTCGAACAGGTCGTGGTCGCCGGTGATGGGGCGCTGGGTACCGCCCTCGTCGATGCCGTACACCACGCCGTCCTTGACGGCGAACTTGTTGTCCGCCTCGTACGCCCTCATCTTGGCTGCGAGTTCGCGGTACTCGGTGGAGCGCTGGTTGTAGCGGGAGACGACCTTGTCCCAGTCGCCGTGGGGGACGGTGGCCTGGTCGGGTGTCTTGGGCTTGAAGTAGCCGACGAGTCCGATGTTCTTGGGGTCGGCGCCGAGGTGGACGTCGGCGTCGTTGATGGTCTTGGCCTTGATGGCCTGCGGTTTGGCCATGGCTCCGGCGTCGAGCCATTTGGGTGCGGTGGGGTTGGTCGGACGGACGTCGATGACCAGGCCCTTGTCCCGCGCGATCTCGCGGAAGCCCTTGAAGTTCTTCTCCGGGATCCCGTAGTCCTGGCGCGCGGTGTACGAGTTGACCTGACCGGTCTTGAGCGGTTCGGTCCAGGTGAGTTCGGCGTGCTCGTTCTCGGGGCTGAAGCGCAGCAGTGGTTCGCCGTCGGGGCCCTCGTGGGAGCCGACGATCTTGTCGAAGACGGACTTGCTGAAGGCGGAGGGCGGGTTCCAGAACATATGGGCGCCGTGCATGACGGCGATGTCCTTGGCCTGCATCTCCTTGATCAGCGCGTCGTGCTGGGGATGCGGAATCCGCGTGCCGCCCGGGGTGGAGATGTCGAACAGGTCGTGGTCGCCGGTGATGGGGCGCTGGGTACCGCCCTCGTCGATGCCGTACACCACGCCGTCCTTGACGGCGAACTTGTTGTCCGCCTCGTACGCCCTCATCTTGGCTGCGAGTTCGCGGTACTCGGTGGAGCGCTGGTTGTAGCGGGAGACGACCTTGTCCCAGTCGCCGTGGGGGACGGTGGCCTGGTCGGGTGTCTTGGGCTTGAAGTAGCCGACGAGTCCGATGTTCTTGGGGTCGGCGCCGAGGTGGACGTCGGCGTCGTTGATGGTCTTGGCCTTGATGGCCTGCGGTTTGGCCATGGCTCCGGCGTCGAGCCATTTGGGTGCGGTGGGGTTGGTCGGACGGACGTCGATGACCAGGCCCTTGTCCCGCGCGATCTCGCGGAAGCCCTTGAAGTTCTTCTCCGGCATGCCGTAGGTCTGACGCGCCGTGTGCGCGTCGACCTCGCCCGGCTTCGGCGCATGGGACGGCGCCTGGTCGTCGTGCGGCGTCACGTGGTCCTCGTGCGAGGTGGCCCGGTCCTCGTGCGGTGTGCTCGGCGGTTCGTGCTGCCGTGTGGGGTCGGAGACCGGGTCCACCCAGGTGTGCTGCAGTGGGACCGCGGGCTCCTGGTCACGCGAGTGCTGCCAGGCGGGGTCGTCCGCCGGGTCGTCATGCTGCTGGTGCTGTCCGTGGCCCTGGTCGTCGGACACCAGCGGAGGCAGGTGCTGGGTGCCGTCGTGCGCGCCGGTGTCATCGGCGGAGGGGCCGGGGAGCTTCGGCGCGACCTGGTCCGAGGGGCCCTGGTCGCCGGACAGATGCGGCCGGCCGGTGTCCAGAGCGCCGTTGGGCATCAGGGATTCAACCATCTCGTTCACCGAGCGGCCGCCTTGGACCAGGCTGTACATGTCGTCCGGCACGATCGGCCGGTAGCCCTGCTCCGCGGAGTACTCGTTGAGCCTGCTGTCGAGCAGGTCCGGGTCGTCGGAGCGCGGTGCCTCCTCGACCGAGTCGACCTTGCTCTGCCACTCCTCCTTGGGGCCGGTGAGGTTGGTCAGACGGTAGGAGCCGCCCTGCGCGTGCGCGTGGAACGCCTCGTAGCGCTGGTTGGTGGTGCGCGTCTCGACATGGGCGCGGAAGTCGGCGAGGTGCTGTCCGGCGCGATCCCAGTCACCGGACGCGGCGGCTTCCTGGACGGCGCGGTTGTACGCGTCGCGGTCGTCCTTGGGCATCCCGGCGGCGCGTGCGGCGCGGTCGAGATCGGCGGTGCGCCGCCTGATCCCGGCGTCGGGCGAGACTGGCCGGGTCGTCGGCGGGGACGGGGCCTGGTGCAGCGGGTCCGGGTCGTGCGTGGGTACGACAAGGGTGTCGAGCCGACGCAGCTGCTCGTCCGTGGTATTTGGGGAGTGGTCGCCGGGGGTGCTGTCCTGGTGGTCCTGCGGGTGCGGCGGCGTACCGGGCTCGTGCTGCGGGACGTCCGGCAGCGCGGGCGGGTGTCCCTCGCCGGTGGACTGCCGCACCGGAGGCGTCGACGGCTGGTACTGCGGGGTGGTCGTCCCGTTCTCGGTGTCCGGGCGCGGACGGGGCGCCCGGGGCGCGACCTCGTCCTGGCCCTCGCGCGTGCCGTGGTTCGTGGCGAGGGAGTGGCTGGTGCCGTCGCTGGTGGCGGGCGACGGACGCGGCGGTGCGGACTCCGTCCCGGGACGGGGGGCGGACGGCGACTCCACGCTCACAGTCGGGCGCGGGGCACCCCCGGACTCGGTGGACGGACGGTTCGTCCCGGTCTGCGGGGCCTGCGGCTGGTTGGTGCCGGTGGTCGGAGTCTGCGACTGGTTGACCACGGGGGCCGGAGACTGCGACTGGTCGACCACGGGGGCCGGAGTCTGCTGACGATCCGTCACGACCGCCGGGCCCTGGTGTCCTTCGGTCACGGGGTCGGGCGTCGGCGTGCGGTGTGTCGCGTTGCCCGGGGCCAGGAGCTCGTGCCGGCCGGCGCCCGGCTCCTGCGGGCGGTTCGGCTCGGAGGTGTGCGGGATCTGCGGCTGGTTCGTCGCGGTGGAGGACGGGTCGCGGGAGGTGGTGGGCGGCGTGGCGCGGAAGGTGTCAGCGGGGCCGGTTCCCTCCGCGGTCGTGCCCGGGTGCTGGGCGGGCGCGCTCGGGTGCTGCGTGAGCGTGTTCGCGTTTTGTGCGGGCGTGTTCTCGTGCGGTACGGGCGTCACGGTGACGGGCCGGCCGCCGTGGACGGGTGCGGGAGCCCCCTCGCCGGGCGCCGTGACGGTGTGGTCGGCACCGCCGTGGCCGTTGAGCGTGGTCTCGAAGCCGGGCAGCCCGCCGGAGTGCCCTGTCTGCTTCGGGACGCCCGAGGACGTGTGCGGTGCGGGCGCGGACTCGGTGGGGGTGTGCGGCGTCGAGATGATCTCCCCGCTGCCGCCGGTGACGGGACCCTCGGACTCGGTGGCGGGGATGCGCGGGGTGGTGTCGCGCGTCCCGCGCGTGGCGCCGTCCGTCGTGCCGGGGCCCTTCGACTCGGTCGTCGGCCGAGTGGTCCGGCGTTCGGTCGTCCCGCCGCGGTTGCCGCCGGTGGTGTCGGTCGTGCTGTCGGTCGTGACGGTGGTCCCGCGCGGCGAGCCGTTGCTCCCGGACCTGCCCCGGCCCGAACCGGCCCTGGTGTCCCCGCGGGCTCCTCCGGTACGCGTACCGCCCGTACCCGTACCGCCCGTACCCGTGTCGACGATGCCCGTGCCACCGGTGTCGGCTCCTCGCGTACCGCCCGTGCCCGGACTGTGGGGGCCGTCGGCACTCAGGCCCTGGTCGAGGCCGGTCGTGCCGAGACCGTCGCCCTTGCCCAGGCCGCCGGTGTCGAAGTTCTCCGCCCCCGGGAACCCGGAGCCGCCCTCGAAGGGGATCTTCGGGAGGTGGATGTCGGGCGTGGACGGCAGATGGATGTCGAGGGTGTGGATCTCGTTGTGCTCGCCGCCGCCGAACCTTCGACGGCCTCCGCCGCCGCCCATCGCGCCGATGATGCCCGAGGTCACGGCGGCGTCCATGTCGTTCTCGCCGCCGAAGATCTGTTCCATCACCTCGGTGGTGACGATGCTGGAGGCGCCGCCGATGAGGCCCTTGCCGATCAGCGAGGCCGCGAACTTCGGTGCGAACGCCGAGCCGGCACCGGAGAAGACGCCGCCGATCGCACCGCCGATCGCGCCGCCCTCCACGGCCTGCAGGGTGGCGGCGGTGTCCCACTTGGTGCGGTCGCCCTTGAGGAACTGGATCCCCTGGATCACCGCGTCCATGCCGACCATGAACCCGACACCGGTGGCGGTCGAGATCAGCAGCCGCCTCAGCAGCATCTTGACGATCGCCCGCACACCGGTGACCAGGGCCGGGATCATCTCGGGCGCCCAGAAGGCGAGTTCGGCGATCTCGACCGCCAGCCAGATCAGCTGCGCCAGGATCATGTACTTCGCATACTCAACCTGCAGCCCGGTGTTCTTGCCCAGCTGGCCCAGCTGACCGGCCGCCTCGGCCATGTCGGGGAGATTGGACTTCAGCTGCCGCGTGAAGCTGGAGAACTCGTCGCCGACCTTTCCGCCGATGCTGTGCAGCACACCACTGGTCATGGGGTCGATCTCGCGACTCATGGCGGTCAGCTGCCGGGCAGCGTCCTCCCACGCCTCACCGAGGCTGCGCAGCTTGTCCTCGTCGCCCTTGGGCCAGTCCTGGCCGACGGCCAGCTTGGCGACCCAGTCGAGTTCCGGGGGCAGGTTGATGCTCATGACTTGGTGTTCTTCACCCTGGGCTCGGCAGGGTGGACCTCGGAGGTGCCCAGTCGCTTGGTCGCCTCGATGTTCTGGTCCTCCATGCGTTCGAAGTTGACGGCCATCGTCCGGATGCCGTCGTGCATGCTGTCGACCAGTTGGCCCATCAGCTCGGTGCTGTCGATGATCTGCTTCCTGGGCGTGGCGTACTGCTCGTAGAACTGCCGTCCGATGGCGTCGTCGCCCCAGCACTCGCCCAGCTCGCCGAGCCTGCCTTCCAGGCTCTTGCCGATGTCACGGAACCGCGCCGCCAGCTGCTGCACATACGGCAGCTGCCGGCGCAGCCCGTCGGTGTCGACGTAGAACTCGCCGTCAGCCATGTGTTCCTCCCAAGGTCGTGTGGTCGTGCCGGGGTGTGGCGCCCGGGGTCACCGGGCGCCGTCGCGCCGTACGTCCGGACGCCCGCCCGCGATGTACTCGCGCACCGACTCGGGCATACCCGCGCCGGATTGTGGGGGTTCACTCGCCGGCCGCCGGATCACACGTAAGAACCGTGTGTCACAGCGGTGGCGGACGTTTCTCATGTCCGCACCAGAGACTCCGATTGCTGATGCGGTGGTTCCGCCTGCTCCGGTGCCGGTTTCGCCGCTTCCGGGGCGGAGGCATGCGGCGCCGGGGCGGCGGGCGCCTGGCCGGGCGCCGCGTCGGGCGCGGCCGGAGGCTGGGGGAGGTCGGAGACGGAGACGGTACGGGTGCGGGCGGACGCCGCGAGCCGCTCCGCCAGGCGGTGAGCCTCCCAGGCGCCCCCGCGCGGCGGCGAGGCCTCGAAGGAGGCGGCCAGCACCTTGGCCGCCTCGTCGGACAGCTTGAACCCGTACCCGTGCAACTGACGCCTCGTCAATGCGATGGCCTGGTCGGCGGTGTAGGGATCCAGCCGGAGGTACTCGGCGTACTCGTAGACGATCTCGCCGCGTTCGCGTATCAGCTCCCGCAGCTCTGCCGGCGAGCCGCACAGCGCCAGCACCGTGCCGCCCGGGGTGGCGGCCAGCCGGGACAGGCCGTCGAGCACCGCCGCGCGCTCGGCCTGTGGGCGGCGGCCGAAGGCGTCGTCGAGGTTCAGCACCAGCAGTCCGCCCTCCGCCTCCTCCAGCGCCGTCGCCAGCCGATAGGCGGGCTGCTCCGGCCAGCGCACCGGGAGAGCCGACAGCCGCACCTCGTGGACGGTGCCCGTGGTCAGCAGCCCGGCCTCCGTGAGGCATCGCCCGTAGACCCGGGCCAGCGCCCGTCGTCCGCTGCCCAGCGGGCCCTCCAGCACCACATTGGCCTGGGCCGAGATCGGCCGGCCCGGCTGCGTCTGCGCCTCGACGAGCGCCTCCAGCCGGGTGCGCAGCGCGGCCCGGGCTGTGTCCAGACCGGTCATCGCGGCCAGCTTCCGCAGTCCCACGGACGGCCCGGACGGGCCGGCGGGGCCCGGCTGCCGGGCCGGGGCGGCGGCGTCCCCGGTACGTGGGGACGAGGCTCCCGCGCCGCCCTTCGCGTCGGCCTGGTCGGCGGGCACCGTGATCACATCGGCGCCGGTCAGCCTGGACAACTCGCTGTCGTCCTCGGGCGGTTCGGCGGCGAGGCGGGACGCCTGCTTGCTGATCATCTCCTCGAAGACCTGCCGGGCGACACGCCCGTTGCCGAAGGTGTCGCTCTTCGGCACGTCCTCGAAGTAGCAGTCGAGCGCGTCCAGCGCCGATTCCGACAGTTCGTAGTAGTGCTTGGCGCACAGCCCCCGGACGATGGTGACCAGTTCCTCGGGGCTGTAGTTGGGGAACTCCACGGTGCGCGCGAACCGGGAGGCCATACCGGGGTTCGAGGCGAGGAACTGGTCCATCTGGGCGGAGTACCCGGCGACGATCACGACGACCTCGTCGCGGTGGTCCTCCATCAGCTTCATCAGCGTCTCGACGGCCTCCTGGCCGAAGTCCGGGCCGGTGCCACGGGACTGGTTGGTCAGCGTGTACGCCTCGTCGATGAACAGCACTCCGCCGAGCGCCTTGTTGAAGACCTCGGTCGTCTTGATGGCGGTACCGCCGATGATCTGCGCCACCAGGTCGGCACGGGCCACCTCCACGATGTGGCCCTGGCTGAGGATGCCCAGCTCCGCGAGGACCGCACCGTAGAGACGCGCCACGGTCGTCTTGCCGGTGCCGGGCGGCCCCGCGAAGACCAGATGCCGGCTCATGGGCGGCATCGGCAGGCCCATCTCCTGGCGGCGCTGCGTCATCTTGTTGAGGTTGATCAGGCCGGTGACCTCGCGCTTGACGCTCTCCAGGCCGACCAGCGCCTCCAGTTCCGCCAGCGGGCCCGTTCCGGTGTGACGGGGCCCCTGCGGCTGCGGACCGCCCTCCGGGCCGCTCGCACCGCCGACGGCGTCCGCGCTGGTGACCGTACGGCCGGACGGGGCGCCGCCGGTGTCCACCCGCTGCACCGACACCCGCCCGGACTTGAGCTGGTGCACCGGCACGCCGCCGTTGTCGCGCACCTCGCAGTCGTGCATCCGTACCGGTTCGTCGGTGTTGCAGCGCACACCGTCGCCGCCGTTGTCGAAGACGGCACAGTTGGTCAACTCGGCCCGTGAGGACGCCTGGACATGGACGCCATGGCCACGCGCCCCGTTGATGCGGCAGCCCACCGCCGTGGCCGCGCCGCCCCCGGTGACGCGGATGCCGTCGCTGTCGGAGCCGGTGAACTCGCTGTCCCGGGCGATCAGTTCGGACTCGGCGCCGACGACCGTGGTGCAGCCGGAGAACGCCGAGCCGTCCACCTCGGCGCGCGCGCCCGAGGCGAGGGCGAGCCCCGTGCCGCCGCCGGAGCGAAGCCGTACCGCCGACAGCGTCGCGGAAGCGCTCTCCTCCAGTTCTACGGCGACCGGTCCGCCGACGGCCAGGTCGGCGTCCCGTACGGTCAGCCGGGCCTTGGGGCCGGCGGCCCGCAGCGCGGGACCGCTGCCGCCCTCGGTCTTCAGGCGCTCCAGCACCACTTCACCGCCCTGCGCGTGCACGGCAACCGTCCCGGCGCCCTCGACGGTCAGGTCGGCGCATTCGGCGCGCCCGTCGGCCTCCACCAGCAGACCGGTCGGCGTGCCGCTGATCCGGCAGCCCTCCAGCCGGGGACGGCCGCCGGGTGCCACATGGACGCCTTCGCGCCCGGCGCCGGAGATCAGACAGGCGCGCAGCACCGGTGCACTGCCGCCGCCGACGTGCACCGCCTGGCCCCCCGAACCGGAGAACGAGCAGCGCGTGAGCACCACTTCGGCCGTACTCGTCAGATACGCGTCCAGTGCGGCGCTGCCGGTGAACTCGACCTCGGTCAGATCGGCACGGGCGTTCTGCTCCACGGCCAGCGCGGGCTTGCCGCTGCCGGAGATCCGGGTGGACTCCACCACCGCCGTGGCCTGTCCGTTCACACAGACGCCGTTGCCGCGGGCCCGGTCCAACTGGCACTCACGCAGCGTGAGACGGCCGTGCTCCGCCACCACGACCGCCGACGAGCCGACCTCCTGGATGCGCGTGCGCTCCACGGCGGTGCCTCCGCCGGAGGTGACCACGATGCCGGCGCCCTGGGTGTTGGTGATGTGGCAGTCGCGCAGGGCGACCACGCCGTCCTGCCAGGCCAGCACGGCCGCCCACGCCTCGCCGGAGATCCGGCACCCGTCGAGCGCGGCCTGGCCGCGCCGCACGTCGAGGACCGGGGCCTCCCGGTCGGTGCCGGACAGCTTCAGACCGGTGAGCTGCACGGCTTCCGCTTCCAGCACCACGGTGCTGCCCGAGGCCGAGGCGATCTCCACCGTGCCGCCCGTGCCCTCGGCGGCCAGCGTCACCACGCGGGTGATGTAGAGCGCCTCGTCGTACCGGCCGGGGGCGACGGTGATGAGCGCGCCGTCGGTGGCGTCCGCCAGGGCTTCGGCGATGGCGCGGTAGGCCCCAGGACGGTCCGGGGACACCAGTAGCACGGGCCGGGTCACAGCTTCGCTCCCTTGTCAGATGCACTCATGTCGCCGCCATTGCCGCGCGGACGCTGCCGCCGGGCCCCACTGATCAGGCCCGGGGGCGTTCCGAAGCGCTCCTCCGGCCGGGTACCGCCCTGATCGCCGCCTGCGGCCGATGCGGAGTCGTTCGCACGCAGCGCGCCCGCCGCGCGTTCCAGCCCGTCCATGGCGATCTCGTCCAGCGGGACGCGCTGGACGTCCACCTTGCCGTCGGAGGCGATCTCCGACGGCGACAACTCCCGCATGAGGACCGGCCCTTCGCCGTCCGAGGGACGCAGCACCTTGAACGTGGTGCCCGGCAGGAACACCACCCGGTTCGGTTCGGAGGGGTCGATCAGGCTGGTACGGCGGGCCGTCATCGACCAGATGAGGAAGTCCGTGCCGTTCTCGGGACCGGGGTGCGGCGCGGCGTACGCGGTGCAGAACGCCCACTCGGTCGTCAGCCGGCCCTCCCGGTACCACTCGCGCTCCATGGCCGTGGCGGGCGCCCGCAGCATCGCGGCGCCGCGGTAGGACGGCAGCCTGCGCAGCCCGGCCGCCACACAGCGGGCCAGGGGGATGTGCGGGCCGACCTGCGCGGACCGCACCGCTTCGTCGACCTGCCGGCTCTCTCCGGACAGGTAGAGCCGTACGGCCACCAGATCGGTGAGGGCGTCCCCCGCCTCGCCGCGGCTGCCGCCGCGCAGCCCGGGGGACTCCGACATCACCCGCGAGACCGTGCCCGCGGCCGCGTTGTACTGCGTGCTGAAGGTGCGCCGCACCCAGTCACGTTCCTTGCTCGTGCCGCGTTCCGGCAGCACCGCGCAGGCCGAGCCCTTGGGTACCGGCTGGACCCGTACCCCTGCTGCTGCCGCCGGGGCAGCGGGGGTCGCGGCGCTCCCGGGGGCGTCGGAACCGGCCGGTGCGACGGACGGCGTGACCGGACCGTCGGAGCCGTCGGGCACCGGCGCGGGACCGGGACCGGTGGGCTTCGCGGGAGCGGCGGCCGGGGAGTCGGACTCCAGCCGGACCATCTGTGCCGGGGACGGGACGGCCCTGGTCGCCGGCTCGGCTGCGGCGGGCGCGGACGCCTCCGAGGCCCGAGGGGCCGAGGGCGCCTGGGTATGCGGTTGCGTCTGCGGCGCCTCCGGGGCCTGCGGCGGGGCGACCGCTGCCCCCTCCGGGGCCGACGGCGGAGCCTGTCGGGCCTGCGTGTCGCGTGCGTCCGGTGCCTGGGGGGAGCCCTGCTCGGCGTCCGGCGCGGAGTCCGGGGTGTTCGCGGGGACGGAAGCCGGACCGGACTCGGGACCGGGCTCCGGGGCGGGAGCGGGCGGCTCCGGCGGGAAGTCGGGCGTCCGCCGCTCGCCGGAGGTGTCCGTGTCGGCACGATCGTGCGCGTCGGCGGGGCGCGGGTCGGTCCACGGCGGCTCGACCGAGACGCGCGGCTCACCTGTGGGCGTCGGCTCGGACACCGTGGGCAGGTCGGGCAGCTTGGGGCGGCCCGGCGTGACAGGACCGTTCGGCGCGGGCACAGGCGCAGGCACACGCGTGGTCGGTACCGGACCCCGCGCGGCGTCCGGCGCGGTCGGCGGTACCGGCAGCTGTTCGCCCGTGGGCTGCGGCTCGGGCGCGGCGTTCGGTCCGCCGTGCGGGATGCCCGGTCCGTCGTGCGGGGCGTCCGGACGCCGGACGGGTGCGATGCTCCCGTCCTCCGAGCTCACCGTCGCGACGTGGGGGGCCTCCCCCGCGGCCCCGGCGTTCTCGGCCGCGGACCGACCGGCGTCGGACTCCCTGCGGGGCAGCGCGGCTGACGGTACGTCGGATTCGGTACGGGCGGCCTGGGGCGTCGAGGCAGGCGCGAGCGCCGAGGCCGCGTTGTTGCTCGTGTCGACGCGAACGGCCGGTGACTCGTCCGGATCGAGCTGGTTCAGTGCGGACGTCGGCCCGGGGACGCCGGTCGGCACAGCGGCGCGCTCCCCTCCGTCCTGCGACCGGGCCACGGCCGCCGGGGCCCAGGGCGCGACATCGGCCGGGCGGCGCTGCCGGGTGAGGGGTGCCGCGACCGTCTGCGGTCCGTAGGCCGCGGGGTCCTGCGGCGACCACAGATAGGCGTCGTCCGGCACACCGGCCGCCACGCCCGGTTCGTCGGCGGGGACGACCGTGAAGCCCTCACGACGGTCGGGGTCGAGCTTCCACAGCATGTCCTCGGCGAGCGCGCGCATGCGTTCTTCCGCGCCCGGGGTGCTGCGGTCGTAGAGAATGGCCGCATAACCGGGCGCCGCCGGTATCCGCCGCACCGCGTCACTGCCCGCGGGTTCGACGGGCGGGCGCATCCACAGTCCGCTCTGCACGACCTCCAGCACCGCGTCGTGGGCGTACTCATAGACGCCCGCGGAGATCTCCGGCACCTCGACGAGGGGCCGGCGCAGACCGAAGAGGGCGGGCGGGGCAGGGATGTCGCCCGTGCGCGGGAAGTACATCAACTCGCTCACGAACGGCCGGTGGCCGAGCGTGCCGTCCGGCCGCAACGAGGCCACCTCGGGGGAGTCGAGGCCGACGCGCGCCTTGACGGGAACGCCCGTGTACAGCACCACCTGCTGGCCGAGGGTGTCGGCGAGTTCCTGGCCCAGCGCATCGGCACCCTCGGGCAGCGCGACCGGCCCGAGGTGCAGAAAACGCACCCAGGAGCGCACGGACGGCAGGACGGTGTCCCACAGCCGGGCCACGTCCGACAGCGTGACAGGGGGTCCGCCGGGGCTGCCGAGGACCACGGTGAGGATCTCGGGATGACTCGGCAGCCGGTCCACCAGCCGCTGCCCGCTCTCCGGGGAGTCGGGGAGGTGCGGGCTGCGTACCCACACCCCGCTGGGTACGGGTTCGACGAGGCCGTGGCCGCTGGTCGCCCAGGGGCGGTCGAAGGCGGAGAACTCCCAGCGGGGCTTGGGGAAACGCCGTGAGTCGCGCTCCGCCGCGCGACCCGGGCGGAAGCGCAGCCAGCCCGCGCCGTGCTCGCTGGGGATGAACAGGCCGCCGCCGTCGGTCGGCAGCACTTCGCCGTCCGGGGCCAGCACCAGCCGGTCCAGCCGGTCCGCGATCCGCTGGGCGGCGCGCTGCGACTCCTGCGGCGTGGCGCGACCGAAGACCAGGCGCAGACTGTGACCCCGATGGGCCAGCAGGCGTGCCACCGCGTCCGCCGAGTCCTCCAGCGCACCGAACGGCAGATCCACCACGGCCACGGTGTGCTGGGGGTCCGGCGCCAGCCCCGCGGCGAACGCGGCGGCCTGCGGATCGGGTTCGCCCTTGGGATGGATCAGCAGCGCGTGCCCCACGGCACGGCACTGCAGAGCTGCCCCTGCCGCCCGCACGGCGCCCAGTCGGATACGCATCCGCTCACCCCACCCGCGCCGAGTGGCCGGTGGGTGACGGGTCCGCGCTCACCGACGGAACAGGGGCGGTGCCCGTAACGTGTCCGGCGCCCTTCGGCTGCGAACCCTGCGCGCTGCCGGAACCGCCCGCGGACGACGGCGAGTACCTTGAACTCCCGTCCTGTGGCGCCTTCACCGTCGAGGCCGCCACCGTACGGCCCAGCACCGGCCCGCGCGGCAGCACCGCGAGCAGGGTCTCCGGCAGGGGGACCGGGGTCGCGCCGCCGACGCCGAGGTCCTGCGCCGCGGCGGAGTCGCCCAGCGGATAGGCGATGCCCCGGTCGGTGACGAGACAGGTCAGCGGATGCGGCGCCCGCGCCGCCAGCAGCTGCTGGTCGACCGCGTACACGCCGCGCGACGGCGGCACCAGCACCTGCCGGCTGCCGGTCGCCGCCGCGCCGCCCTCGACCACCACGGTGGAAGTCAGCTTGTTGCCCCGGGTCGACTCGCGCAGACACACCGCCTGTGCGGAGGTGTCGGCCGCCGGTGCGTTCAGGACGTCCGGCAGCGCGTTGGTGAGGGACTGGTCGGCGGACACATGGGCGGCGGCGATGTCGGTCGCCGTCACCTCACGCGGTGCGGGAGCGCCGTGCTGCGCCGCGAGCAGCGCGGCCTCCGTGGCGCTCACCGGGGCCACGCCGTCACCCGTCATCACGTACGACCGCTTGGCGCCCGCCGCGGACGTGGTGAACAACTGGCCTACGGCGGCGGGCTGCCCGGCGACCTTCCCGCCGGCCCCGCCCGTCCCGTCGATCTTCGCCGGGGCGAGTACGGCCCCGGTCGGCACGGCGGCCAACCAGGCGGCGGGCGTGGCGATGGGCCGGTCGCCGTCGAGTCCGAGCGCGATGAGCGTGGCGTCCGAGGGCACCGGGTACTTGGTGCCCCGCCGCAGCACATACCGCTTGCCGTCCGGCGCCTTCAGCAGCAGCTGACGGCCGGCGGGGAAGGCGGCGGCCCGGCCGCCCGGCGCGAAGTCGATGACCCGGCCGGACGTCAGATCCGGCCGCAGACAGTCGGTCCAGGCCGACGGCAGCAGGGTCGCCGGGGTGGGCAGTGAGTCCGAGGTGAACTCCTCCTCGCGCTTCTCCAGCAGTTGCGTCAGCTTTGCCACCGTCCGCAGGACGCGGTCGCGTTCCAGCCGCGTGGCGACCGAGCCGACGTGGGGCAGACCGGCCGTGGAGACCAGGACGCCGCCGCCGAAGTCGAGGCAGTAGAACTGCACTTCTTCCGGTGTGTGCATCAGCGCGAGGGACATCATCAGCGTGCGCAGCATGGTCGACTTGCCGGTCTGCGGGGCGCCGACCAGACCGATATGGCCGTCGGCGCCGGACAGATCGGCGACCGGCAGCTCGCGCAACTGCTCGAAAGGCCGGTCGACGATGCCCAGCGGCACACGCAGCGAGCCCAGCGACGGACAGTCCACCGCGCTCATGCCGCGCACCGGGTCGGGGACGATACTCGGCAGCAGCTGGTCGAGGCCGGGGGACTCGGTCAGCGGCGGCAGCCGCACCTGGCGCGCCGGCGGGCCGCTCTCCTCCAGCCGCTCGATCAGCACCTCCAGCAGGCTCTCCTCGCTCGGCTCGGTGCCCGAGGACGTCCCGGCGGGCTCCTCGCGCTCGGCGGCCCGGTGAGGCCGCAGCTCGGCGAGGTGCTCCTCGGTACGTTCCGACAGCAGTGTGCCCTGCTGCTCCAGACCGAACGCGGTGATCTCCTGGGCGGCCCTGGCCTGTTCGGCGGTCTGCTCCGCCTCGCTCACCGGCTCCGGCGCGGCGCCGGAGACATAGGCGGCCTTGAAGCGCACCAGATTGGTCGTGTCCACCTTGAGATAGCCGTTGCCCGGTGCCGACGGCAGTTCACAGGCGCTGGAGACACCGATGACGCTGCGCGACTCCATCGAGGAGAACGTACGCAGGGCGATCCGGTAGGACAGATGGCCCTCCACCTTGTGGATGCGGCTTTCGTCCAGGCGCCGGGAGGCGAGGAGCAGATGCACACCGAGGCTGCGTCCCAGGCGGCCGATGGAGACGAAGAGGTCGGCGAACTCCGGCTTGCTCGCCAGCAGTTCGGAGAACTCGTCCACGATGATGAGCAGCGACGGCAGCGGGGTGAGGTTCGCCCCGGCGCCCCGCGCCTTCTCGTAGTCGAACAGCGAGGAGTACCCGGAGTCACGCAGCAGCTCCTGGCGGCGGATCATCTCACCGTTGATGGAGTCACGCATCCGGTCCACGAGATGGATCTCGTCGGCGAGGTTGGTGATGACCGCCGAGGTGTGCGGCAGCCGGTCCATCCCCAGGAACGTCGCGCCGCCCTTGAAGTCGACCAGCTCCAGGTTGAGGACCTGGGAGGAGTGCGTGGCGACCAGACCCATCACCAGCGTTCGCAGCAGTTCGCTCTTGCCGGAACCGGTCGCGCCGATGAGCAGGCCGTGCAGGCCCATGCCGCCCTGCGCCGACTCCTTGATGTCCAGCTCGACGACCTCGCCCTCCTCCGTGACACCCAAGGGCACCAGCAGGCGTGCCGACTGGGCCTGCCGTGGGCGCCATTTGGCGGCCACGTCGAAGGTGCGCGGGTCGCGGATGCCGAGCAGAGCGGTCAGGTCGAAGTCCGAGTCCAGCGCCTGGTCCGTGAGGTCGACGCTGCCGCTGGTGCCCATCGGCGCCAGGGTGCGGGCGAGGGTGTCGGCCTCGGTACGGCTGAGCGCGTCGGCCTCGGTGATGACCGTGTCGTCACCGGACGGGAAGGCGACGCTCGTACCGTGCGTCGTGAGCCGCAGCACCTTCGGGCCGCCGCTTATGGCGCCGGTCGCGTCCAGCAGAACCACATTGCGCAGTCCGCCGTGCAGCAGCCGTGAAGTCTCCGGCAGCCGCACCCTCTGCGTCACGATCACCACGAACGGCGCGGCCACACTGGGGGAGGCGTCCGGGTCGTGGTCGGGACGGTCACGGACTTCCGTGCCGAGCAGGTCCATCAGCGTGTCGTGGTCCTCGGCCGCCAGCCGGACCGGGCCCGCGTCGTCCGCCTCGTTCGGATGGGCGTTGTGCGGAAGCCATGTGAGCCAGTCCCACTCGTCCCGCGCCGACTCGCCGCCCAGCACGGCGATCCGCACCTCGTCGGGGGAGTGGAACACGACAAGCTGCCCGATCATCGCGCGGAGCAGCGCGAGCGCGGGTTCCGGTTCACCCGCCAGCTCCACGCTGGTGAAGCGACGCAGCGCGACCGGGGTCGGCAGG
This sequence comes from Streptomyces sp. NPDC052036, assembly GCF_040680495.1. Taxonomy (NCBI): domain Bacteria; kingdom Bacillati; phylum Actinomycetota; class Actinomycetes; order Kitasatosporales; family Streptomycetaceae; genus Streptomyces; species Streptomyces sp. NPDC052036. The sequence continues at coordinate 105,917 of NZ_JBFAWW010000010.1, forward strand.
CGTGGCCCCGTCTATGCGCCTTGGTGAATCGCCGCAGCGAGATGGCCGTGAGCGGCTCCAGATCCTCCACCGGTTTGGTCTGCGGCGGCAGGAAGTCGAGCGCCGCCCGCCGGATGCCCTGTCCGATGCGTATGCGGGCGAAGTCCTCATGGGCAGGGCGGCGATCCCACAGCCGGGCGCCCATCGCCAGCGCCCACAGCTGTCCCGGATCGGGGTTGTCCCACAGCCGTGCGGAACGCTGCTGAGCGGCGGCCTGACGAGCCTGACGACGCTTCTGCGCCGGATAGCGCAGATAGTCATGGCGTTCCGCGCGCATTCTGCGACGGCGCTCGGCACTGGACCGGCCGATCTGCGTCAGCGTCATGCTGATCATCGCGACGCCCATCATTCCGGACATCAGATACGTCGTCGGCCCGGCACTGCGCATGGAGAACATCAGGACCATGGCTCCCGTGCCCAGTCCCATCGGCAGATACATCAGCGCCGACCCGAAGTCGGCGCCGGTCGGTTCCCCCAGCACCGGCGGCTCCGCCAGCTCGACTTCCCCTTCGGGCAGTTGCGGGCCTCCGGCGCGCGGTGATCGCTTGGTCACCACGGTGCTCAATATGTGACCTCTCTGCGCGTGCAGGTCCGTCGGCCCGGTCAACCGGAGGCGTCCCGACGGGCGTTGGTCGGTTCAACAGATGGAGGTGGCGGCCCCCCGCTGGGCCGATCTTAAGCCCAAGAAGTTCTTGCCTGGTGAACGTCCCTTGATGCTTTAGACGCCTTCTGGGGAAATTTTGCTTCATCTTTTGATACTTTTTGGTTGCCAAGGGTTCGGGGTCTGGCCGGAATTCGATAGTTGAAACCTGCCCAACTCGGGCTGGGGGCCGGACAAGGGCACTCGGGGTCGCGACGGGGCGAGCGCTGTCTGCTCGGACGGGTGCGGCGAGGGCGCGTGCAGGGCGTCGCGGGGCAGGCGGGAGTTCGACGACAGGGCCTAGCCGACCAGGCGTCGGCGCCAGTCCAGGGGAGTCACGGTGATGGCCCGGCCGGGGTCGTGGTCCCACTCGGTGCCGAGGCCGACCACTTCGAGTGCCGCCACGACCTCTCGGCCGATGGCCGCGGTGGTCTCGGAGGAGTCGTCGAAGCCGCCGTAGAGGAGCATCAGCCCGTGGCCGGCCGCGGCGGAGTCGGTGCACTGGGAGTGGAAGCAGACGAAGCCACAGGCATCGGGCCCGCCTTCGCCGCCGATCTCGGCCTGGCCGCAGTTGCGGCAGCAGGCGAAGTTCTCACGGGCGGTGACACCGGCCTGCTGCAACGCGGTGAAGGCGCGGGTGAGTCGCTCGGGGTCGGTCTCGCCCTGCCATGCGGCCTGCTCCGCGACGCGCTCCAGCCACAGCCGGTCGGCCAGCGCCGCCGCCTGCTCGCGCGAGACGGGCTGGCGGTCAGCGGTGACAAGGTACTCCTCGGCGAGATCGGCCAGTTCGGCCCGCGAGGCATAGCCGCCGACCAGCACCTCGCGCACCTGCCGCTCCAGTTCCTCGCGGTCGTCCTCGTCCAGATCGAGCGGTGGCACCTCTTGGGTGGGGCCCATGTCGAGCAGCGACCAGGCGAGGCCGGCGTCCCACCCGTCCTCCTGACGCGCCCAGCCGGTCAGTGCGTCGATCACCGCCCCGGGACTGTCGGCCGTGGTCTGGAAATGCCGGTCGGCGGCACCGTCGCGGTGCTCCAGCGTGTAGTTCCCGCCGGCCTCGTGCCAGACCTGGGCGAAGTCGTCAGGCAGTCGGGCACCCGCTGGACCAGCAGGAACCGGTCACCCTCGCCGCCGATGCGCCGCACCATCCCGGCCAGTCGCTCGGCGGACACCCGCACGTGCCGCTGCCAGCTCTCCGTCTTCACCACGATCGCGAGCATGCTCCGACCCTCGCACACGCCACTGACAACAGATCCCACGGGCCGGAACACGACCGGACGATGCCCGCGGGCCGCTGTCGGCCGCCCGAAACCCGCCTTCTGGCCGGTGTACGACGACCGAGGCGCCGTCACGACGGCGCCTCCCGGCTCCGGTCCGCCGGCACGACGGCCGCAGACGCCCAGGGCCGCCGAGGAGTGCCGCGCTGTCAGGCCGTGAAGTAGTGGCCCTCGTCGAGGTCCGCAATCAGACCGGGGTGGCGGGGGCGCCAGTCCAGCAGCTTCTGCGTCAGGGCGCTGGACGCGGGGACGTCGAGGCCGACGAACGGGCTGAGCCAGCCGAAGTGGGCGGCGGCCTCGTCGCCGGAGAGGCCGGTGACCGGGAGGCCGAGGTGGCGGCCGATGACGGCGGCGATGTCGCGGAAGGGGACGCCCTCGTCGGCGACGGCGTGCAGACGGGTACCGGCGGGCGCGGACTCCAGAGCCAGCCGGAACAAGGGGGCGGCGTCCAGCCGGTGCACGGCGGGCCAGCGGTGGGAGCCGTCGCCGGCATAGGCCGACACGCCATGGGTGCGGGCGAAGCCGATGACGGCCGGGACGAAGGCGCGGTCGCCCCGGCCGTGCACGGTAGGGGGAAGGCGGACGACACTGGCGCGGATTCCGTGCTCGGCCAGGGCGATCACCGCATTCTCCGCCGGACTGCGGTGAGTCTCCTCGGCAGGCGCGTCCTCCTCCGTGGTCGGGCGGCCGTCGAGCCGGACGAGCCCCGTGCCGGAGGCGTAGACGAGGGGCTTGCCGGAGCCGTCCAGAGCGGCGGCGAGGGTCTCGATGGCGCGCAGATCGACCGCGCCCGCGGTGGTGAGGTCCCCGCTGTAGAGAAGGTCGTGCCGGTACGCGAGGTGGATGACGCCGTCCGACGCGGCAGCCGGGCCGTGCAGGCTGTCCGGGTCGTCGAGATCGCCGCGGTGCACCTCGGCCCCTGCTGCCTTCAGGGCCGTGGCGCCCTGTTCCGAGCGGGCGAGCCCGACGACCTGGTGTCCGGCGTCGAGGAGGTCCCGGACGACGGCGGAGCCGACGAATCCGGTGGCGCCGGTGACGAAGACATGCATGGTGACTCCAGCCTTGAGAAGAGCCGAGAGGAAACAGACGACTCCGGTGCCCGCGCCGACGCCGCACGAAGCGGGGCGGTGCCGGGAGCCCGGGCCGGTGTTCCCATCCTCCGAACGAGAGGCGGGGCAGGTCCAGAGCCTGTTTCGTATGGAGCGATGCGATTGAGGCATCACCGCAGGTGAAGTGGGATATCCGGCTGTACCGCCGGTCTGCCGGAGGTACGCTTCAGGCATGGCCGAACTCACCACGGCACCGGACCTCGACCTGCGGCTGGTCCGGTACTTCGCCGCTGTGGCGGAGCACCGGCACTTCGGCCGGGCCGCCGAGGCGCTGCACATCACCCAGCCGTCACTGAGCCGTCAGATCCGGCGCCTGGAGCAGCAGTTGGGCGCGCAGCTGCTGGACCGTACCCCGCAGGGCACCCGGCTGACCGGCGCCGGGGAGGTCTTTCTCCCGCTCGCCAGGTCGCTGCTGCGATCCGTCGCGCAGGCGGCGGCGCGCACACGGGCCGCCGCCGAGCCCAGCCGGATCACCGTCGGCTACCTCACGCACCTGATCGTCACCCCGGCGGTCCGCGAGCTGCGGCGCCGCCACCGGGAGGCGGACGTACAGACCCTGCACCTGGAGTGGAACGACGCGCGCGCCGCGCTGCTCGACCACCGTGTGGACGCGGTGGTGGCCCGGCTGCCGTTCTCGACGGACGGGCTGCACATCACGGTCCTGTACTCCGAGCCCCGGGTGCTCGTGGTGCCGCACGACCACCGCCTGGCGGGCAAGGAGTCGGTGACCCTGGACGACGTCGCCGACGAACCCCTGCCCCAGGTGCGGGGTTCCGACCAGGCGTGGAGCGCGTACTGGCGCATCGATCCCCGGCCGGACGGCCGCCCGGCGCCCGGCGGCCCGTTCATCGAGGCCATGGAGGACAAGTTCGAGGTCGTCGCGGCCGGGGAGGCCGTGGCCATCTCGGCCGGCGGTGGCATCAACCGCCTGCGCCCCGATCTCATCGAGATCCCGCTGGAGGGCGTCGAGCCGAGCCATGTGGTGCTGGCGACCCGCGCGGACGAGCGCAGCCGCCTGGTCGCGGACTTCGGCACCTGCGCCCGAGCACTGCTCACCGGCCCGGTCCCGGCCGGGGTGCCGGACAGCGCCCAGGGCTGAGGTGCCGGTCTGCGCTCGGCCACCCGCCGCCTGGTCTTCGGCCCCGAGGCCGACTACCTGCACTCGGTCGGCACCTCTGTCCGCCCTCACAAGACAGAACCCTGCGTTTCGCGGCTTCTGCGTGCAATTCTCCCATAGTGGATCTCAACAGCCCGTACCCGGCGGGTGTGGAGGAGGGCCGGCTGATGGCTTTCGGCGACTACCAGAACGAGATCTACCTCGACGGGCTGCGCGGTGTGGTGCCGCGCTTCCCGATGACCTACGACGAGCTGGAGCCGCCGGCTCAGGCGGCGATGTCCGCCTCGCTCCGCTCCTATGTCGCGGGCGGCGCCGGCGACGAGCACACCCAGCGGGCCAACGTCACCGCGTTCGCACGCTGGGGTCTTGTCCCGCGTATGTTCGTGGGGGCCACGGACCGGGATCTGTCCGTCGACCTGTTCGGGATGCGCCTGCCCTCGCCGCTGTTCATGGCCCCGGTCGGTGTGATCGGGCTGTGCGCGCAGGACGGCCACGGCGATCTCGCCACCGCCCGCGCAGCCGCCCGCACCGGGGTGCCGATGATCGCCTCCACGCTGACCGTCGATCCGCTGGAGCGGGTCGCCGGGGAGTTCGGGGACACCCCGGGCTTCTTCCAGCTCTACACCCCTGCTGACCGAGAGCTGGCCGAGAGCCTGGTCCACCGTGCCGAGCAGGCCGGGTTCAAGGGCATCGTGGTCACCCTGGACACCTGGATCACCGGCTGGCGCCCCCGCGACCTGAGCATCAGCAACTTCCCCCAGCTGCGCGGGAACTGCCTGGCCAACTACACCAGTGACCCCGTCTTCCGCTCCCGCCTCGACCGTAGTCCGGAGGACGACCCCAGGGCCGCGGTCGCCCTGTGGGCGCGGATCTTCGGCAACCCGCTCACCTGGGACGACCTGCCCTGGCTGCGCTCGATCACCGACCTGCCGCTGATCGTCAAGGGCATCTGCCATCCCGACGATGTCCGTCGCGCCAAAGACGCCGGTGTGGACGGCATCTACTGCTCCAACCACGGCGGACGCCAGGCCAACGGAGGCATGCCCGCCCTCGACGCGCTGCCCGGCGTGGTCGAGGCGGCGGACGGCCTGCCCGTCCTGTTCGACTCAGGTGTCCGCACAGGAGCCGACATCGTCAAGGCCGTCGCTCTGGGCGCCACCGCCGTCGGTGTCGGCCGCCCCTACGCCTACGGCCTCGCCCTCGGCGGCGAAGACGGCATCGTCCATGTCCTGCGGGCCCTGCTCGCCGAAGCCGACCTGATCATGGCGGTCGACGGCTACCCGGCCCTCGCCGACCTCACCCCTCAGACCCTCCGGCGCGTCGCCTGACCACCGCACGGGCGCGACCGCACCGAGTCGCCCGCGTTCGGGAAACATCGACGCACCGGTCCGGGCGCGCGGATCGGTCCGTTTCCCGTCCGTACGGTGAAATGGGATCTGTACTCCCCATCCCGGCTTTTCACATGCCTACCACGGAAACACGCCCCTGATCGTCACCTCGGGACAGCAGCATCGGGAACTGGTGATCGGGGAGCCGTATCCCGGTAACCGTGAGGCCACCACACTGCCGAAGCCGTGGGTGAAATGGTCCTACGAGCCGGCGCGTGCCGAAGACGTTCCCGAGGCGTTCATGCGGGCTTACGCGCAGGCGTTGCAGCCGCCGACGGGACCTGTCCATCTGTCGATTCCCATGGACGACTGGAAGCGGCCCCTGTCCGGCTTCACCCGGGTGCGGACGGTGAGCGACCGCGTCGCCCCTGACACGGAGCGGCTGCGCGGTTTCGCCGAGCGTATCTCCGCGAGCCGTCGTCCCGCGCTGGTCTTCGGGCCGGAGGCCGACCGCAGCGGCGGCTGGGACGCGGCCGTCGCGCTGGCGGAGAAGCTGCGCGCTTCCGTCTACGGCGCCCCGCTGCTGGATCGCGCCTCCTTCCCCGAGGACCACCCCTCTTCTGCGGTCCGCTCGGTATGTCCGTGAAGACCGTCAGCGACCGGCTGGCCGGACACGACCTGGTGGTGGTGATCGGTGCGGAGGTGTTCCGGTACTACCCCTACGTGCCGGGCGACTACCTCCCCGAAGGCACGGACCTCCTGCAGATCACCGGCGATCCGGAGGTCGCCGCGGCGGCACGTGTCGGCGACAGCCTCCTGGGTGATCCCCGGACGGCGATCGAACTGCTCGTGGACATGGTCGGTGAGGGTTCGACGCGGACCGCTCCGGAGCCGATGGCGCGCCCGCGCGAGCTGCCGCAGGAGCCGAACAGTCCGCTCACCCCACCGGAGGTCTATGGCTCCCTGAGCAGGGTCCGGCCGCCGGACGCGGTCATCGTCAACGAGCCGACCTCCACGATGGCCCAGCAGTTCGAGTCGCTTCCCACGGTCAGGACCGGATCGTTCTTCGCCACGGCCAGCGGAGGGATCGGCTGGGCGGTCCCCGCCGCGGTGGGCGGAGCGCTCGGCGACCGGGACAGGGGTGTCGAGCGGCCGGTGGTCGGTCTGATCGGCGACGGCTCCTTCCAGTACTCCGTGCAGGCCATCTGGACGGCGGCCCAGCACGACCTGCCGATCGTGTACGTGGTCATGCGCAACCAGGAGTACTCCATCCTCAAGTCCTTCGCGGAACTGGAGGACACACCGGGGGTCCCGGGGCTGGACCTGCCGGGGATCGACATTGCCTCCGTGGCCCGCGGCTTCGGATGCCGCGCGGTCGACGTGGAGACCACCGAGGACCTGGAGCGGGAGTTCACGGCGGCCGTGACCGCCGGCACCACCACCGTCATCGTGGTGTCCACGCAACCCCAGAAGGCGATGCTGTAGTCGATCCGGCCCGCCGAGGGGACCCGGCTATACGGCGACGGCGGCGTGCATCTCCCATACGAGGATCTCGGCGGACTCGGTGGCGCTGACCCGGTGGCCGCCCGTAGCGGTGAAACGCACGGCGTCGCCCTCGCCGAGTTCCCCGGTGCCCTCCAGGTCCGCCGAGCCGCGAGCGACGAACAGGTGCAGATACGGTGCCTCGGGCAGGATCACACTCTGTCCTGGCCGCAGCCGGGCCGCGTGCAGCGCGGCATGCCGGTTCTGGATCCGGATGGCGGTGGCGTCTTTGTGCTGGTCCATGCCGGACGCCACCGGGACCAGCCCTCCGGAGAGCAACTCGCCGTCGACCTCCAGCTGTTCGTATCCCGGCGTGATACCGGCCTCGTCCGGCAGCACCCACATCTGGATGAAGTGCACCGGGTCGGCGGGACGTTCGCCGCTCGACCGGTGGGAGTCGTTCTTCTCCGAGTGCAGGATGCCGGTGCCGGCGCTCATCCGCTGGGCCAGACCGGGATAGATCACCCCGGAGTGGCCGGTCGAGTCCTGGTGCACCAGCGAGCCCTGAAGGACCCAGGTGACGATCTCCATGTCCTGGTGCGGGTGCGTGTCGAACCCCCTGCCCGGCTGCACCAGGTCCTCATTGTTGACCAGCAGCAGACCGTGGTGCGTGTTGGCGGGATCCGGCCGGCGGGTGCCGAGGGAGAACGAGTGCCTGGAGTCGAGCCAGGACAACCGGCTCGCCGCCCGTCGGTCGGCACGTCGCACGTCCACCTTGGGTACCAGCAGTGTGTTCATGGTTTATGCTACGCCTAAAGCACATGAACATTCAAGTAACCGGAAAGGTTCGACCGGGGGCGCCGCCATCGGGCGATCCTCGGTATCCGGGCGTGACGGCGCTGCTGATACGCTCGCAAAATGACCATCCCCGACAAGTCGCCGCAGGCGGACACGCATGCCGACTTGTGGCTCACGCCGGCCGAACAGGCGTCATGGCTGTCGGTGGTCCGCCTCGTCACCCGGCTTCCCTGGGCCATCGACGCTCAGCTCCGGCGCGACGCCGAGCTGAGCATGATCGAGTACATGGCCATGGCCATGCTGGCCGAGGTTCCCGAGTGGACCTTGCGCATGAGTGAGCTGGCCGAGCGCACCAGTTCGTCGCTGTCTCGACTGTCGCACCTGGTGAAACGCCTCGAAAGCCGTGGCTACGTCCGGCGCGAACCGGACCCGGGTGACGGGCGTTTCACCAACGCCATCCTCCTGCCCTGCGGCATGCGGAAGCTGGAGTCGGCCGCGCCGAGCCATGTGGCCTACGTCCGTCACCTCATGGTGGACAACCTGTCCGGTGAGCGTCTGCGCCGCCTGGGCCAGGACGCCGAGCGCATCCTGCGGCGCATCGACTCGCCCGTGCGCTGAGCGCACCAGGATGCGCGTCTCGTAAGGAACCCAAGCCGACCGACTGCTCCTCGTCGGTGGTCTTGCGTCGCGCAGTAGCTTGAATGTTAAAGTTATTGTGCATGGTCGGCCGATGCCACGTCACGACCTCGCGTGTGCCGGCTCGCCCCGCCACCGGCAGGTGGCGCCGACCGCACGAACCGGGAGAACCGATATGTCACTGGGCAACGGTCCGGGCGAGCGGGGGAAGACGGTTGAGGTCTAGGCGAAGACGTTCCCCGACATGCACCGCGAGCTGGAGCGGTTCTATGTCGTCGGGGACGTGGTGATCGTGCAGCTGCGTCTGCAGGGTACGCATCTGGGTCCGCTGGAGCTGCCCTCGGGCACGTCCCTCCGGCCGGTGGGCGGATGGATGCCCCGTGCTGCGATGTGTTCGAACTGGTCGACGGCAAGATCAAGCGCTTCGACTGCTACGCCGAGGGCTCCGTCATCGCCAGGCAGCTGGGCCTGGCCTGAGCGGGTTCACGGTCGGCGGGCCTGCCCGGTCGACGGAGGCCCTGATCGGGTGAGTGCGGTGCGGTCGGCGCAGGGGGGGGCAGGAGCTGTCCGGGTCCTTTGCCGCGCCGCCATCGCACTGCCGCGTCTCCCGTCCGCCGAGCCGCTATGCGTCCGCGGTCTTCGGCTCGCTGATCCGGCGCGCGGCCTCGACGACCGCCGAGCGGTGCAGGGCCGGCCGCTGCGGCGACCAGGACCGGCCGACGTCCTCCGCGTCGGCACCTTCGGCGGCCCAGAACCATGCCTGGGTCACGGCGAGCATCATGGTCAGGAGGTCGGCGGACTCCATCTCCTGAGCAACACCGCCACGCTGCTGCGCGCCTTGGCCACTTCGGAGGCCTTGCGCCGGAAGGCGTCCGGTTCGAGTCCGGTGGCGGAGGGGCGCTCCAGCAGCTTCCACGGCCGTAGCCGCATCAGATCCGGCCGGGTGACCAGGTGGTCGAAGATCGCGCCGGCGTATCCGGGCAGGTCCTCGACGTCGAACGGCACCGACTCGGCACCCGCCGCCGGCGCGCGCTGCAGCACCTCGTCGAAGAGCTGCTCCTTGTTGCCGAAGTGGACGTAGATCAGCCGTTTGTTCACTCCCGCCGCCTCGGCGATCCGGTCCACACGGGCACCGGCGATGCCGTAGGCGGCGAACTCGGCGAAGGCGGCGTCCAGCAGCCGCTTCCTGGTGGCGTTGGAGTCCCGGGACATGTTCCTCACCTCGGCAAGTAACTATCTAGTTATTGACATCGCTGATCCATGGGCTTACGGTCGTGTATCTATCCAGATAGTTATGTGACAGGGGAACCCTTATGGAACACCGCGCACTGGGCAGCCAGGGCTTGACCGTCAGCGACCAGGGCCTCGGCTGCATGGGCATGAGCGCGTTCTACGGCGCCACCGACGAGACCGAGTCGCTGGCCACCATCGACCGTGCGCTGGAGCTCGGAGTCACCCTGCTGGACACCGCCGAGAGCTACGGCCCCTTCATCAATGAGCAGCTCCTCGGCAAGGCGCTGGCAGGACGCCGCGAGAGCGCCGTGCTGGCCACCAAGACCGGCATCGAGATCACCGACGACGGTCAGTTGGTCGATCTGAACGGTCGGCCCGAGTATGTCCGCCGGGCTCTCGAACGCTCGCTGCGGCACCTGGGTACCGACCACGTCGACCTGTACTACCTGCACCGGATCGACCCCAAGGTGCCCGTCGAGGAGACCGTCGGCGCCCTGTCCGAACTGGTCGCGGAGGGCAAGATCCGCCACATCGGCCTGTGTGAGGCGTCCGCGGGGACCATCCGGCGCGCCCACGCCGTCCACCCGCTCACCGCCGTCCAGACCGAGTACTCGCTCTTCGAACGCGGCATCGAACAGGACGGGGTGCGCGACACACTGCACGAACTGGGGATCGGCCTGGTCGCCTACTCCCCACTGGGGCGCGGCTTCCTGTCCGGTGCGATCACCAGCCCCGACGACTTCGCCGAGGACGACTGGCGCCGGACCGACCCCCGCTTCCAGGGCGAGAACTTCGACCGCAACCTGGACGTCGTCCGCGAGGTCCGCCGCATCGCCTCCGACAAGAACATCGCCCCCTCCCAACTGGCGCTCGCCTGGGTCCTGCGCCAAGGCGCCGTCGCCATCCCCGGCACCAAGCGCCGCCGCTACCTGGAGGAGAACGTCGCCGCGACCGAGGTGACCCTCACCCCCGATGACATCGCCGCGATCGAGGCGGTCGCCCCGCACGGCGTGGTCACCGGCGACCGCTACGCACCCGAGCTGATGGGGACGCTCAACGGCTGAGACCCAGCCTCTGGTGTTCTCCTCCGATTGCCTCCCGACCAGGCCCGACCGTGCGCGACCACATGCTCCAGCGACCGGACACCGTGATCGCTGCCGGGCACTTCACGGACGGCGTGTTCGGCCGTGTCACGACGGTGGGCGACGCGCACGCGTGGGCTCCCGTCGACGCTTCGCCCTCGTCCCGGTGACCCGACCGGCCAGACCATCCCGGGTGCGGCACCGCCGCGCCCTTTCGACCACGACCCCCTCTCGCCGGGGCGCCGAACGCAATCGGCAACCGAGCCACACACGTTGAGGCCCCGGCGTCCTCAAGTCAGGAGACACACCTCATGTCCGTACCCCAGGCACCCCACACGTTCGGGGCAAGCACCACCGCCGCCGAGGTGATCGACGGCGTCGAGCTGCACGGCCGCCGTGCCGTGGTGACCGGGGCCAGTTCAGGAATCGGGGTGGAGACGGCCCGGGCGCTCGCCGCGGCGGGCGCCGATGTCACCCTGGCCGTGCGCGACACCGATGCGGGCGCCCGCGTGGCGGCACGTCTGGAGGCAGAACTGCCGCCAGCATCCGGCAAGTTGACCGTGGGACGGCTCGACCTGGCCGACCGGTCGACGGTCGAGTCGTTCGTGGCCGGCTGGCAGGGCCCGCTGCACATCCTGGTCGGCAACGCCGGAGTGATGGCCCTGCCGGAACTCACCCATACGTCCGACGGCCGGGAAACCCAGTTCGCCGTCAACCACCTGGGCCACTTCGCTCTCGCCGTCGGCCTCCACCCGGCCCTCGCGGCGGCGAACGGCGCCCGCGTCGTCTCGGTGAGCTCCATCGGCCATCTCTTCTCACCGGTCGCCTTTGACGACCTGGACTATCGTTTCCGCCCCTACGACCCATGGACCTCCTACGGGCAGTCGAAGACCGCCAACATCCTGTTCGCCGTCGGCGCCGCCGAGCGATGGGCCGACGACGGCATCACCGCCAACGCGCTGATGCCGGGCAACATCGCCGACACGTCCCTCGCCCGGCACATGGACATGCAGCAGGTGGCCGACTTCGTCGCCTCGGGCGAACTTGCCCTGCCACCGCAGAAGACCGTCGAGCAGGGCGCCGCCACCTCGGTGCTGTTGGCCGCCTCGCCGACGGTGGAGGGCGTCACCGGCCGCTACTTCGAGGACTGTGCGCAGGCCGAGCCGGTCGCCCGACGGGCCGGTGCCATCGCCGGCGTCGCGCCCTACGCCCTGGATCCTGAGAACGCCGACCGGCTGTGGTCCGTATCCGAGCGCCTCATCGGCTGACGTCCCACGGCACGACGCCACGGCCTCCCGCCCGACCCTCGGCGCGGGAGGCCGTGGCGTGTGGCGCCCCGCCGCGGTCGTCGACCGGAGGTCCGCCACGGCATGGGCCGATCAGTCGCCGTAGACGCGATGGGAGATGCGTTCGGCGAGCATGATCGTGGTGAGGTTGGTGACGGTGGAGGGAATCCTCGGGATGATCGAGGCGTCCACGACACGCAGCGCGTCCACTCCTCGGACCGCTCCGATCGTGTCGACGACCGCATGGGGATCGCCGGGGCCGCCCATGGGGACGGTCGAGGTGGGATGCCCGTAGACGGCAAGGTTGGACTCGACGGCCCGCAGCAGACCGTCGTCGTCGGCGGGCAGCTCGTTCGGGATCAGCAGATCGCCCAGCAGTGGGGCGAGGGCCGCGTCGCGAGCCAGGTCGCGAGCGAGCTTCACACCTTCGAGCATGCGCCGCCGGTCGCGGTCGGTTCCCAGGTAGTTGTGGTCGATCAGGGGAGCATGCAGGGGATCGCGGCCGGCCAGGCGCAGGGTGCCGTGGGATTCGGGGTCGACGAGGGCGGCCGACAGGACGAAGGCTCCGCCGGTGGGGCTGAACGGGGCTTCGGTCGGGTGTGCGGCGACCACATGCAGGTCGAGGGTGTCACCGATCGCCTCGCTGGAGGCGGTCCACAACAGCGCCCCGAGGGCCGGGGTCATCGTGAGGTGCTCGGGCGCGAGGGCGTAGAGGGTGTGGAAGAACGGGTGGTCCTGCAGGCGCCGGCCGACCGGTAGCGCGGCGAGGACGTCGATGCCGAGGGCGGTCAGATCCTCGGTGGGGCCGATGCCGGAGCGCAGCAGGATCGCGGCACTGCCGTAGGCGCCGGCCGACAGGATCACCTCCCGGGCCAGGTGTGTCGTCCCGTCGGCGGTGACGACGCCCGTGGCGGTGGTGCCGCGGAACAGAACCCGGTCGACCGTGACACCGCCGTGGACGGTCAGATGGGGCCGGGCGCGCACCTGCGGGGGCAGATGGACGAGCGCCGTGTTCTGCCTCACGCCGTCGACCACGTTGACCGCGTGGCCTCCTGCGCCGTTCTGCTCGGCACCGTTGAAGTCGTGCACCCGCTTGTGGCCGCGGGCGACGCAGGCTTCGATGAACGCCCGCTGCGCGGGGGTGAGTTCGTCGTCGGCACGCTGGCGCACCGGCATCGGCCCGGTTCGGCCGTGATAGGCGTCCTCGCCGGTCGGGGTGTTCTCCAGGGCCCGGAAGAACGGCAACACGTCGGCGAAGGTCCAGTCGGCCAGATCGTGCTCGGCCCAGCGCGCGAAGTCGCTGGGCCGGGGGCGCAGGGCTGCCCCGGCGTTCACGGAAGAGCTGCCGCCGAGCACCTTGCCGCGGGGCGTGGCGATCTCGACGCTCCGAGCTCCGCCGCGTGAGGTGTAGTCCCAGTCGTGGTCGGGGTCGGCGATCCGGTCGGCGTCCAGCAGCGCCGCGGGGTACTCCGCCGTGGTGTAGGCCGGGCCCGCCTCCAGCAGGACGACGTGTCGGTCGGGGTTCTGGCTCAGGCGCGAGGCGAGCACCGCGCCGGCCGATCCGCCGCCGACGATCAGGACGTCGGCCGGGTCCGTGGGGGAATGAGACATGCCGTCACCTCTCTCAAGTTCGGTGATTCACTTTAATGCTCAAGTCATAGAAGTGTGCAACCGGTCGCGCTGAAACTCTGTGATCGGCGAGGTGGGCGGGCGGTGATATGGGGCGTGTGCACGGGTGAGGCCTTGAATGTTCACGCGGCTCCGGCTTAGTCTGTCACGTGAAGATTCAAGTCGTTCAAGTTGTCTTTGCGATCCAGGAGGAGCCATGCCGCAACCCGTACCGGGCATCGAACGCCCGGGCTCGTTTGCGCTGGGCGCACGGCAGGTGCGACGGATCGGGTACGGCGCCATGCAGTTGGCCGGTGACGGTGTCTTCGGGCCTCCGCGCGATCGCGACGAGGCACTGCGGGTACTGCGTGCCGCGGTCGACGGCGGCGTCAACCACATCGACACCGCACAGTTCTACGGACCCGGCGTGGTCAACGAGCTGATCCGCGAGGAGTTGTATCCCTACCCGAGTGACCTGGCGATCGTGAGCAAGGTGGCGGCCCGTCGCGACGCCGTGGGCAGGGTGCTGCCGTACGACGAACCCCATCAACTGCGGGCCGGGATCGAGGAGAACCTCACCACCCTGGGCGTCGACCGGCTGGCAGCGGTGAACCTGCGCCTCATGGACGGAGCGGTGCCGGACCGCCGGTTCGACGCGCAACTGGCCGCGTTGATCCGCGCGCGGGAGGAGGGGCTCATCGAGGGCGTCGGCCTGAGCAATGTCTCCCAGCGGCATCTGCTGCGCGCCGTCGACCAGACGCCGATCGTCTGCGTGCAGAACCTGTTCAACGTCGCGGATCAGCGCTCGTTCGACGTGCTCCAGGAGTGCACGGGCCGGGGCATCGCGTTCGTCCCCTTCTGCCCGCTCGGGGCGCCCGGCCCGGCACGCGCGCGGATCCTCGCCAGTCCGCTGCTCACCACCCACGCGGCACGACTGGCGGCCACCCCGGCGCAACTGGCCCTCGCCTGGCTTCTCGACCTGGCACCGAACGTCCTGCTGATCGCGGGGACCAAGACCCGTGAGCACCTGGCGGAGAACCTCCGGGCCGGCCGCGTGGAGCTGGACGACACGGCGCGCCAGGAGCTGACGAGGGCGGGCGTCCGCTGAGTTCGGGCCCCTTCTGCTTCAGTGGGCCGGTGACGGCTCGCCGGAGGACTCGTCGTGGCGGAGACGGTGGAGCACCGCAAGCCCCCAGGGGATGCTGAACAGGACGACGAGCGCCACCACGAGCAGCAGAGGCGACGGGCGGATCGCGCCCAGCCCCAGGGCCGCGGCCGTCGACACGGCGCAGGCCAGGCTGAGGGGCCGGTAGAGGCCGAACTTGCCGTGCCAGTCGCTCAGGCTGCCGGCCACCAGCATCGTGGTACCGAGGACGACGGCCGCGCCCCCGCACAGAGCCCAGGAGGCCGCGGTCGCGGTGCGGGCGGCGTGCGCGTGCTCGACGAGGCCGACCATGGCGGCGCCCATGGCCGCCACCGCTGCCGTCAACGGGAGGTGGGTGAGCATCCACTGCGTGGCAGCCGCCGGTGTGGGCCTCGGGGCGCGGTGGCCGGCGAAGTCGAAGTAGGTCCACCAGGCACCGAATCCGACCACGACGCACATCAGCGCGACGGCCAGGGTGCGCGCATCGAGCGGAGTGTGGCCCAGCCCGTCCACCACGCCGGTCACGGTCTCGCCGAGAACGATGATGAGGAGAAGCCCGAAGCGTTCGATGAGCGCGTCGGTGACGGTGAGCGTGGCGGTCGCCGCCGGGATCGCCGTGACGATGACGGTGAAGCCGGTCAGGTAGGCCGCGTCCAGCAGTCCCCAGGCCCCCACACGGGTGCCTGCGGGCAGCAGCGCGCTCGTCCCGAGCACGAGGGCGCAGACGGCCGTCCCGGTGATGAAGAGCGTGCTGGTGAGGCGGTATTCGGGCCTGTCACCTCGGGAGGCGAGCAGCCACAGCACGGCGAGGACCGAGAACAGGACGCCTGCCGAGACCGCGAAAGCGGCTCCGCGCGCGCCGCCGGCCTCTGGGATGAAGGCCCCCAGCGGGACGAGCACCAGGATCTGCAGCAGGAAGGTGCTGCGGGCGCGGGCGTCCTCGCGGCCGTGCAGCTCGTGGTGGAGGCTTCCGTTGACCCAGGCGATCCACACCAGAGTGAACACCGTGGCGTACTCGCCGATACCGCGCCAGGTGAGGTGACCGGCGAGATGGTGTGCGGCCCCCGCCACGAGTACGACGACGACCAGGTCGTAGAAGAGTTCCAAGGGACCCACGACCCGCTCCTGCGGCTGCTCGCCGTAGGGCCTCGGCGGCTGCCAGAGCTGGTGTCGAATCCGGTGCAGCAGCGCCGGCCGACCGGATGGGCGGGCGTGTCCGGTGCCGGACGGTGCTGACGGGTCGACGGGGTCCGGTTCAGTGCCCATCCGGGGTCGGCTCCCTGGGTGCCATGCGGCTCGACGAACGGATCACAGCGCGAACGACCATGCGTCTCGCCTCGGGCCGCCCGGGCCCTGCGCTCAGCAGGGTGAATCGCCCGCCTACTATATCTTGAACCTTCAAGCCATGCATGGGGTAGGGCGTCCATACGGTGCAACGCCCCACCCCCGGCTCTCGGTCCGCCTGCCCGGCCTCGTCGGCTGACGCTCCCGCAAGGCCGCTGGGGCCGGGGCCGCGTCAGGAGTGGACCTGGGAGCCGTAGCCGAGGTCGAGGCGGACGGATTCGAGGATCACGAAGGCGTTGCTGGCCGTGTAGACGTCGGCGGCGGCCAGGACGCCGGTGTACTTCTTGACGACCGGGCCGCTGGCGTAGTCGACGATCGCGTCCTGGTAGGTCTTCACGGCGGCCCAGGTGTTGTTGCCGTACTTGGTGAAGTACGGGGTCGGGTCGACGGTGTTCATCGCGGTCTTGACGTTGTCGACGATGTCGGTGACGTACTGCTGGTGGACGGCCATGTCGTGGCGCGAGCCGAGCCGGCCCATGTGTCCGGCGATGTGGTGGCGCCACGGGTAGGACAGGGCCTTGGCCGGGGCGGCGATGGAACCGGGGACGTCCTCGTTGAGGTTGAAGCTGTTGAACGGCACCCAGCCGGGCAGACTGATGTCGACGAGCATGAGCGTGTCGTGGTCGGGGAAGTGGATGTAGATGTTGTCCGGGGTGTGGTTGGTGCCCTGGTAGGCGAGTTCGATGCGCTCCCCGCCTATGTGCAGGGTCTTGCGGTCCTTGAAGGTGACGTCCGGCGCCGGACGCGTGGGGTCGTTGTCGCGCAGCAGCAGCCGACGGGTCTCGACATGACCGATGCGCTCCACGTCACTGCCGAAGAGGGACGAGGCGCCGAGGTGGTCGGCGTGGTGGTGCGAGTACACGATGTGGGTGACCTTGTTGGGCGAGCCGTTGGCGGCGGCGACCTCGTCGACGGCGCGCTGCAGATTGCCCCCGATGGTCGGCGGCGCGTCGAAGAGCACGACACCGTCCTTGGTGCTCAGGAACGCGGCCTGGTAGGTCCCGTCGGTGACCCAGTACAGGTTCCGTTCGATCAGCCCGACGTAGTAGCCCTGCGCGTTGACCGCGGGGCCGATGGCCGAGCGCGGGATCGGGTCGTAGTCCGGCAGGGTGGGGGAGTCTGCGGCGGAGGCCGGAGTGGCGGAGACGCCGCCCGCCAGGGCGGAGAGCGCCGGGACGGCGGCGACCGCCGCGGAGCGGGACAGGAACGAACGGCGGTTCGGGGAGGAGTCGAGCACGGACATGGTCGTGACTGCCTTTCGTGCGGCGTGGGTGAGCCGGTCGGTGGCGCGGTCCGGATGTGCCGGGCGCCGTGGACTCTTCGAGCGGGCTGGATCAGTAGTTGCGGGTGTAGCCGCCGTCGGCGGCGATGAACTTCGCGGTGACGAACGCGGAGTCGTCGCCGGTGAGGAACAGCACCGTGCCGACGATGTCCTCGGGCGTGGCGAGGCGCTTGATCGCCTGCTCGTCGGCGAGCAGCGCGTCGATGTCGGGCGGCATGCTGCCGTCGGCGACCGTCTCGTCGATCAGCGGAGTGCGGGTGAACGCAGGGGAGACGGCGTTGACCGTGATGCCGTAGGAGGCCAGGTCGTTGGCCAGTCCGCTGGTGAGCCCGAGGATCCCCGCCTTGCTCGCGAGGTACGGGGTCATGTCCCGGGTGTTGGTGTAGATCGCCGAAGAGCTCATGTTGACGATCCGTCCCCACCCGCGCTCGCGCATGTCCGCCGCGAACGTGCTGGACATCAGGAACTGGGAGTCGAGGTTGGTGGACAGGACGCGGCGCCAGTGGCCGAAGTCGACGTCCTCCAGCTTCGCCATCCCGGCGATGCCCGCGTTGTTCACCAGGATGTCGGCCGGCCCGCAGGCGGACCGTACTTCCTCGTGCAGCGCGCGGACCGCGGCCGGATCGGAGACGTCGGCGGTCAGCGGTAAGCAGATACCGCCGGCCTCCTCGATCTCCCGCCTGGTCTGCTCGGCCGCGGTCAGGTCGACCGCGACGACGGTCGTGCCCCGGCGTGCCAACCCGCGGGCGATGGCCGCCCCCAGGCCGCGCGCCGCGCCGGTGACCACCGCGACCCGTCCCCGATGGGTGGCCCACGGGGCGGGCTCAGTCGCAACTGACTCTTGTGGCATGGGAGTTCTCCTTGTGAGGGCGCAGCCGCGACCGAGGCCGCGCGTGCTTCCGGTGCACGGCTGCGCCGGGGACCGGCGATGCTTGCAAGGTCGGCTGCGCAGGGTCTTCAGGGCGATGGCTCCAGCCGGTCGAAGCCGGTTGAATCTTCAAGCCGAACCCTAGACCTCATAGACTTGAAGATTCAAGTCAAACTGGCGGGCCGACTCATGAGTGGCCAGATAGTGCGGACCGGTGCGGCCGGATCCCCTCAGCGGGCGGGTGAGTCGATACGTCCGAGGATGCGCTCGGCGTCCTGCCCCAGCCGGCGCAGCCGTTCGCCCGAGAGGTTGTCGATGACCAGATGGCGCACATACGCCACATGACCCGGGGCGGCCGACTCCAGTTTGCTCATCCCGGCGGGCAGAAGGATCGCATTGGTGAAGCGGCCGTCCGTCGGGTCCGGCTCGCGTCGTACGTACCCGCGGCCTTCGAGCCGCTTCACCAGGTGCGACAGCCGGGACAGCGAGGTGCTGGTGTGTTCCGCGAGCGTGCTCATCCGCAAGGTCCACTCGGGTGCGTCAGCGAGCATGGCGAGCGTCATGTACTCGACCATGCTCAGCTCCGCCTCCCGTTGCAGCTGGGCGTCGATCGCCCAAGGGAGGCGCGTGATCAGCCGGACCAGGGACATCCACGACGACAGCTCCGCGGGGGCCAACCACAGGTCGGCGTGCTCGCCAGCGGGCGGTGACGTGTCCGAGGAGGTCATTTCGCGAGCGTATCAGTGGTGCACACCCGGCGGCCGGGCAGCACTCGCCGCTGCCGACCGCCATGACCGGACATACATTCGGACGTATGGACGGGATGCCCGGCTGTCACGACTCCCTCCGGGAGGCCCGGGGGACAGTGGCTGCCGCCCGGTACGCGAGCCGTTCAGGGACGGGCCGAGGTCGGGGAGACATGGTCTGTTTCGCGTTGGGCGGCGTACCAGCCCAGCGCACGCACCAGGGCCTTGTGCGGGGTCGGCGGGAGCAACGCGGTGAGGGAGGCCCAGGTCTCGTCGACGAGTTGGCGGGCATCGGCCGCGCAGGCGTCGAGGGCTCCGCTGCGCATCAACAGGTCGGATGCCTCGTGTGCTCCGGCGTCCGAATGCCGCCGTAGGGCCTCGCGCAGGCGTCGGCGGTCGGTTGCGCCGAGGAGGCCGAGGGCGCGGGCCACAGGGTAGGTGACCTCACCGTTGCGGAGGTCCTCGGCGGGGGCGCGGGTGGTGATGCCCCGCTGGTGTTCGTCGGGGGTGCACAGCCCGTACAGGTCGGCGATGTCGTCGGTGATCTGGTAGGCGATCCCCACAGCTTCGAAGTACTGGCAGATCGCGGCGAGTTGTGTCTCGTCCGCGCCGCCGAGGATGGCGGAGACCTCGGCCGTGCTGCGGACGAGCATGCCCGTCTTGAGCCGGTGGGCGGTACGGATCTGGTCGAGAAGAGGCCGGACGTCACCGGATTCCACGGCTTCGTCGAATGCGGTGTGGTGCCCGGCGATGTCGAGAGCCTGGCCGGCGTGCGCCGCGCGCAGATCCCGTAGATAGAGCCGGTAGATGCGCAGCATGGTGCCCGGGTCGGCCTGCGGGACACGCCGGATGAGGGCGTCGAAGGTGTAGTAGCCGAGGGTGCCGGCGGTGATCGCGGGAGCGGTGCCGAAGACCTCGTGGACGCTCGGACGGCCGCGCCGGATCGGTGAGTTGTCCTGGATGTCGTCGATGACCAGGGCCGACAGATGGAGCAGCTCGGTGACCGCGGTCAGCGGCCGGTAGGGCTCGGGATCGGCGCCGAGCAGAGAGAGGACGGCCGCGGCGACGTAAGGGCGCCAGGAGCGTCCCGGGTTGTCCAGCAGATGCAGGAGGGGAGCGGCGACCGCCTGGTGGAGGCGGACACGGGCGGCGGCGTCCAGGTCCGATCGGCTGCTGGTGCCGGTGAGGAGACCCAGCGCGATGTCGTCGGCGGGGTCGGTGGAGTAGAGCGCGGCGGCCTCCGCGCGGGCGATGTCGTGGGTGCGGCGCATGTAGTGCTCGATGTCGCCGATGGTGTTGGCCGGGAGGGCCCGCAGGAAGGCCGTGCCGAGCGCGGGCGTGGTTCCCATGACGCCGTGCACGGTGGCGGGGCTGTCCCACAGCGCGAGTCCGGCCATCAGAGTACGCACCTCGCCCGTCGCGGCCGCGGCGACGACCTCGACATCCAGACCGAGGTCGGGGACGCGCACACGCACCGCGGTGGGGTAGGTGTTGAGGCTGGCCAGCGAGGTCCAGTGGCGCACGGGCTGCCACGTCAGGTCGTGGTGGCTGACGCTGCCGTCCGGGGCGACCGCCGTGGCGCGGCTCGATGTCGGCGTGGTGGCACCTGTGGCGGGATCGCTGTCGCCTGTGTGGACGCAGCTGATCTCCCAGCCGCTCGCGAGCTGGATGCCGGCCCACTCCCGGGCGTGGTCCGGTGCTCCCGGGGCCCGTTGGACGCCTAACCAGCTCGTGCCCCAGTCCTGCGCGAACCAGGCGTCCCCAGCCAACTGCCCCTCGGTGCCGTCCGCACGGTGCAGGGTTCCGTGGACGTGCAGCCGGGGCACGAAGTACGACGTCGCCGCGTTCGCATCCGCGTCGGCCGGAAGCCGCCCCGGAGAACGCCCCTGGACGTCGGACTGCGGTACCGCCGCCTTGGCAGGGGTGAGGCGGAGCTCGAAGCGATCCTTGTCCTGGAAAGCGAGGCGGTAGCCGCCGTCCTCCTCACGGCGCAGCGCGGCCAGGTCCCCGAAGGAGATGTCCAGGGTCTCGGCCGACTCCACCACCGGCTCGGACAGCAGCCGGTCGGGCAGCAGCGGACCCTCGGCCAGGTCCTCCGCCAGCGCCTCGCGGACCCGGCGGTCCAGCGCCGTGTCGCTGCGGAGCCCTTCGAGGACCGTGTGATGCAGGGTGGGGGAGACCCAGGCGCGGTGAGAGACCCCTGCCGGGCCCGAGTGCGTCACCACCAGGCCGTAGCCGGGACAGGCGGCACGGTCCCGCAGGTCGTGGTGTTTCAGAACGCAGATCATCCATGTGTGCTCGTCCCCCCACTCGTCGCGCAGACGCCCGTTGAGGTACCACCCTTCGGCGCCGGCCGAGGGGTGCGGCGAACCGAAGGGCGATGAGTCGACAGCCTGATGCGGTGCCGCCTGCGACGGGACGTGCGCCATGGGACGGGGGGAGGAGGTGGTCATGCCCGGAAACCTAGACGTTCGTGATCCGCTCCCGGGTGCTGTCGTAGCCGCCCCACCTCATCGGATGAAAACAAAGCCCGGACCACGGGACGCACCCGTGCCGTCGTCACCGTCGGCTCGTTATAGCGGAACGCCAAGGGGAGGAGGCCCTCGATGGAGGTGACCGGCGTGTACCACGCCTACGGCCGGCGTCCGGTGCTGCGCGGTGTCGACCTGCGACTGGAACCCGGCGCGCTGGCCGGAATCGTCGGAGAGAACGGCGCGGGCAAGACGACTCTGCTGAAGATTCTCTCGGGTGAACTGGCCCCCGATCGCGGCACGGTGCGCCACCACGGCCGGTTCGGGTACTGCCCCCAGGCCGCCGTCCTCAACGACGCACTCACCGTCCGCCAGCACCTGAACTATTTCAAGGTCGCCTACGGCCTGAGCGACCTGATGCGAGCCGAAGAGGTCATGGAGGCACTGCGGTTCAGCGAGTACGCCGACGAACGGGCCGGCGTCCTCAGCGGCGGGACCAGGCAGAAACTGAACCTCACCCTGGCTCTCATGCACGACCCGCGGATTCTGCTGCTCGACGAGCCCTATCAGGGCTTCGACTGGGAGACCTACCAGCGGTTCTGGGATCTGGCCGGCCGGCTGCGCGAAGAAGGCCGATCGGTCCTCGTGGTCTCCCACCTCGCCTACGACGCCGAACGCCTCGACGTGCTCTGGCGCCTGGACGGGGGCCATCTGTGCGAGCGGACCACCGAGGCCACCGCATGACCCGGCCCCCGGCCGTACGCCGCCACCGTACGCTCTTCCTCACCGCGGCCCGCTACGCGCTGATCGAGCATCTGCGCAACCGCTTCGCCATGGTCCTCATCGCCCTGTTCATTCCCGTGTGGACCGCGCTGGCGTTCTGGTCCGTTCCTGGCACCCCCACCCGCTTCCGCCTGCGCGCGACCGGACACCTGCTCACTCCCCATGGCAACCAGCTCACCGAGATCACCGGCGCCCTCAACGCCGTCACCCTGATCATCGGCTTCATGATGTTCGCGGCCTCCTACGCCGGCGGCCCCTTCGACCGCCGACTCGCCCTGGCCGGCTACCCCCGCGCCCATCTCGTCCTCGCCAAACTCACCTCGCTGGTGCTGGCCTCCACTGTCGTGGCCGCGTACGCGACCGCCGTCACCTGCACCTTCTGGACACCCAGGCAGCCCGCCCTGCTCGGCGGCGCTCTCTTCTCCGCCGGCATCACCTACGGCGCCCTCGGCGTCGCGTTCGGCTCCCTGCTGCGCCGTGAAGTGGAGGGCATGTTCGCCATCGTGATGACCAGCGTCATCGACCTCGCCCTGCAGAATCCCCTCTACAGCTCCGGCTCCGACGGCAGCGTCGTGCGCTTTCTGCCCTCCTACGGGGCGATGCAGGCAGCCACCGGCGCCGGGTTCTCCGCCACTCCGCTGCCGAAGTACCTGGCCGTTCAGGCCGGTTGGTTCACCGCTGCCGCGCTCGCCGGGCTCCTGGCCTTCCACGGCCGCACCCGGAACACCCTCAGCAAGACCGGACGCCCGGGCGTCGCCCGGCCACGCCGCGCCGAGGGCGCACCGTGGAAGCAGCGCAGCTCGTGTGATTCCTGAGCCATGGAGACCGAACCCCAGCAGATCCACCTCGACTTCGCGGTCGACGACCCTGGACGAGGCCGAGGCCCGGCTGCTGGAACTGGGCGCGGGCACACCGGATCACCAGCCGAACAAGGACAGGTGGCGGGTCCTCACCGACCCGGGCGGCCGTCTGAAGAGCTCGGGAGCGGGAGGGCGACACTCCCTCCGCGAGGGTCGGCGGCGGTCGTGCAGAGCCCCACGGAAAGCCGTCAGGGGACCGGTCTCGGCGCGGCCGAGGGGACTTTCTCGGGTCAGCGGATCACTCGGCCGCGCAGGATGATGCGACGGGGATGGGCCAGAACCGAGCTGTCGAGAGTCGGGTCGGTGTCATAGGCGACGAGGTCGGCGGGGCCTCCGTCGACCAGTCCAGGCAGACCCAGCCAGGCTCTGGCCGCCCATGACGCCGCCCCCAGCGCCGTCTCAACGGGCAGGCCGGCGCGGACAAGCCAGTCGACCTCGGACGTGACCCTGCCGCACGGGAAGCTGTCGGTGCCTGCCAGCACGGTGACTCCGGCCTCGTGGGCGGCCCTGACGTTGGGCAGCATGGCGTCCCAGCCGCTCAACCACCAGTCGCGACGGGTGCTCGGCTCCTCGGCGCGTCGTCGATCGGCTCCGGCGCCGAAAACGCTGAGCGTCGGTACGAACGCGGTGCCTTGGGAAGCCATCCGGTCGATCAGCTCAGGAGCGAGGTGCATGCCGTGCTCCAGGCTGTCGACGCCTGCTTCCACGGCGTGGCGACTGCCCTCGGCAGTCTGGCAGTGGGCGGCTACGCGACCGCCGACCGCGTGGACGGCTTGAACGACGGCGGTGAGAACGTCCTGAGGCAATGCCGGCTCATCGTGCTTCCAGTCCGCGATGACCTTGCACCAGCCCGAGGACGCCTTCGCCTCCTCGACAGCCGCCTGTACCAGGTCCGCTTCCCTCACATCACGCCCGAAGCCGGGGAAGAAGCGTCCGGGAGTGGCCAGCCAACGGCCGGCTGAGCGAACCCGCGGCATCCCAGGATCCTCGTCCACCCAGCTCGGTATGCGCGCGGCAGACCCGGGCGTCCGGACCAGCAGTACGCCGGCGTTGCGATGGTCGGTCAGGTGCCGACGGAGCGTCTCATCGCGGAACGGGTCGTCCAGGTGCTCGGTGCCCGGGTGCGTGTGCACGTCGACCAGGCCGGGCAGCAGCCACCCGCCGTCGACGACGAGATCCGCGCCGGGGACCGGTTCGGTCCGCAGTCGGTCGCCGTCGATCCAGAAGGAGCGCTCTTCCCGCTCCGGCAACACGACGCCGCGCACCTGGAGTACCACCGGCCGGCGCCCCCTCGTATCCCGGTGAGCCGATTCGTTGATCGTACTGGTGCGTCGCCAAGACGGAACTGATCTCTGCATTGGGCGTGTTGGCGATCGGCGCTGGACGGGCTGACCTCCACCCCACCCATGACGACCGAAATCCACCCGCACCGCTCCGATAGCATGATCGGATCACGATGAGCGCCCTCATCGCCCGTCCCTTCACCGGAAAACCAGGCTATACGGCACGAAGAGCGACCTAAACAACTAACAACTAACAAATCGGCCAAACAATTGATACCTAGAGCATCGCGGGTGTTTTCGCGAAAAACCTTCAGAACTGCGTTTGCCGCGTGGCGTCAACCACGGGCCATGCTGTGGACCGCGGCAGGTGTGGTGACCCTCGGGTTCCTCATCGCGCTGGAGATCGCCGCACGTCGCTACGGCCTGCCGGGGCCGATCGCCAGCCAGGTGCGAGAGGTGATATTCCCCCCTAAATCCGGCTTTCTGCTGTACGCCAGCCTGGCGTTGACGATGGTCGTGCTCACCTGGCGGGAACGGTTCATCGCGGCTGGTGTCGCGATCGGTATCGACATCGCCATCGCGGCGGTGCGGTGGGCGGTCGGCGCCAAGGTGACCGACGGCCACCCCTTCGGCAACGGCGCGTTGTGGGTGATGTTGGGCTGTGCGGTCATCGCTGTCACACGCCGCACAGGGCAGGAACGGGTCCTGCTGCTGAAGGGCGTCGGGCTGGGCCTGCTGCTGGTGGCCGGCCGTAAGACCGGCGACACCTGGCTCCTCATCACGTCGAAGACCCGCCCGGCGGTGCTCGACCAGTATGTGGCCATCGCCGATCACGCGCTGGGCAACCCGTCGTGGGTGGTGGGCCGGATGGTCGCGGCCACCGGACCGATCGGCGACCATCTTCTCGACTTGGTCTACGGTCAGCTTGCGGTGGCCGCGGTCGCCGTCGCGATGTACCAGCTGCGCAACGTGGCGGCCGAACGTCGCTTTCCGCGCCATCATCTGGTGCGCACCTTTCTGGTCATCGGCCTCCTCGGGCCGGGCATCTACATGATCTTCCCGGTGGTCGGACCGGTCTTCGCCTACGGCGCCGACGGCGGGCACTGGGCGGTGGCCGGCATATGGCCGCACACACCGCCGCACCTCGGTACCCCGCACCACATGCCGTTCGACGAGATCACCCCGCGCAACTGCATGCCGAGCCTGCACACGGCGTGGGCCACCGCGATTTTCCTTCATTCCCGCAAGGGCCCGCGGTTTCTGCGGTTCGCAGGTGCCTTCTGGCTGATAGCCACGCTCGGCGCAACGCTGGGATTCGGCTACCACTACGGCTCGGACATCATTGCCGGCGTGGTGTTCGCGGTCACGATCGAGGCAGCGCTGCGCTCGCTCGAACGTGGTTGGGATCGGTCGGGAATCCAGCTTGTCGCCTACGGCGCAACGGTGTTCGTCGCGCTCCTGGTGTCATATCGCTATCTGCCGGTGGAGATGACCAGACATCCTTGGGTGTTCGGACCGCTTCTCATCCTGGCGATGGCCTCGGTGGTCAACGGCTACGTACGGACCGTCAAGTTGTGGGAGCCGAAGGCCGTGCCGGCGCTGTCACCACCGGACCGGCAACCCGAACTGAGAGCTGCCCCGTGATGATCTGGCTGCCGGCTCGCGTCAGCTTTCCGTCTCGTGTCCGGGCGATGCGCCGTCGCGGGCCCACGCGCGTGCGAAGGCTGTGATGTCCCGGAGGCTCGGCCGGTATCCGTTCGAGGTGTCCACGGTCAGGGTGGGGACGTCCAGGGAGATCGGCACGAAGGACTGGAGCGAGTGCTCTCCGGCGGCGATGGCTTCCAGCAGGTCCTGGTCGCCGTGAGCTGCCCGGTGAGCGTCTTCCTCGGTGCGCCGGACGATACGGTCGTGAGCGACGTCGGCAGCGGTGGTGCACCGGATGACGCGGAGGTGTGCGAGGCCGGTGAGCGGCTCGAGGTTCGGCCGCCACAGCCGGTCCTGGAAGGCGGCTTCGGCGACCAGCGTGACCTGGGCTTCCAGGAGCACTTTCAACGTGCCGAAGAAGGCGCCGAGGGCGGGGCGGTTGAGCGGATCGTCGCCGCCGCCCCGGTAGCCGGGGTGGGACATGACCATGCCCTGCTTGATCTCGTCGCGGATGACCGCGGGGCAGCCGAGGGAGCGGGCGAGTTCGTGCGCCAGCGTGGTCTTCCCCGTCCCCGGGCCGCCGCTCACGACGATCAGGGTCGGTGTGCTCATCGCGCCTTCTCGCAAGTCAACATGAGGTTCCCCTTCGTGGCGTCGTCCTGTCAGGGCGGGGCGGAGGGCGTGAATCCAGGCTCACGGAACAGTTTGACGCATGTACAGGGTCTCCAGGCCGGAACACCCCCGCGCCTGCGGGGAGGACACCGGGCGAGCCCACCGCGCGACACAACCCGAAGGAACACCCCCGCGTCCGACCGTCGTCGGCGGCATGCGGATCTTCTCCGCCGAGCTGGCCCGGCACCGACCCCGGCGGCGAGCATCACGACGGCTGGCTCGGCACCGACCCGTCCACGCCTACGGGGCCGCCGCCGCGGCCGACCGCACGGCCTGGCACTGCGCGGCCACCACCGACGTCGATCTCGCAAAGGCGACGGTCCGACTCGGATTCGGCCCCCGTCCCCGGGCCGATGGCGGCGCTGATCCACCTCACCGAGGTGCTCGTCCACGGGGCGGATCTGGCGATAGCCGCCGGCCGGACGGCCTCGTCGACCAGCTACTGTGCGACGACCTGATCACGCACATGCGTCACACTGGCATGGACGCCTTCCGCCGGCCCGGCATGTTCGGGCCGGAGAAAGCCGGTGCCGGAGGGCGCGGCGGCGCATGTGCGGCTGCTGGCGTTCCTCGGTCGGCAGGTCTGAGACGAGACGGCAGTGTTGCGGTGGCGGCGCACCTGCAGATGCCCGTGGCCTGCGTCTTCTGGGCGGCTCCTGGCCACTGGCCGGCTCGCCCATCGCACGCGCCGACCAGCCTCTCATCAGCGCACGCGCGCTGAGATGGTCGCACTGGCGTAGGCGACGCCAAGCCGTCGCCCGCCGCTGTCACTATCAGCGGCGGCTGCACACGATCGAGGGGCGGCCCGGGGAAGAAAGCGCTGCTGGAGTACTTAAGGGCAGCCACACCTGTGACGGCGAATCCGACGGACGACCGCCAATGGAGGAGCGACGGATAGATCGGCAGAACGGCTGAGAAGGGGTCATGATGCATCACGACGTGCTGGGCATCTATCTGAACGATCATTTGGCCGGAGCCACCCTCGGCGTCGACCTCGCCTAGCACGTGGCCCACCGGCACCGCCGTACCGTCCACGGCTCCCGCCTGCAGCACATCTGGAATAAGGCCGAGTCGGCCGTGGCGATGGTGTCCGGCCGCCTGCCACCGGCTTGTGGCCGCGCGGTCGTCGGCAATCGACACACGTTCGTCGCCATGGAGAGGGACGGCCGACCACGCGGTGACACACTGCCCCCGGGCGACCTCGCGGCAGTGATGTGTGCAGGGCGCCGAACGCGGCCGGATCCGTGCGCCGCCGTGGACGAAGCCGCGGCAGCCAGCCACCGGGTACGCCGGGTGCGCTCGCTGCGCGTCATGCACCAGCCCGCGGTCACGCTCGGGCGGATGGGGCGATCAACAGAGCGTGCACGGGGCGGTTGTCCGGGCAGGCCGTTCCCGGGGGTAGCGGCGTGGCGGCATGTCGGCATCATCGGTGCTCGACCCGACACACAGGAGTCGGCGCTGGGCCGTCGCGTGTCGCGCTCAGGCTGTGCGGTCCCCGGTGGCGATACGGGTGACCGTGACCGTGACGGTGACGGCGACCGATACCGGGGCGCCGTGTGCGGCGAGGTAGGAGAGGGCAGCGGCCCGTACCTGGTCGTGGACGTTCCGGGCAGTGTCCACCGCTCTGTGGCCTTCAGCCAGGACGCAGCGCACCTCAAGGTGCCATCCCGAGCCGTCAGGCGCCCGGTCGATACGGACGCCGGCCTCGGGCGGGGTGCGTTGAGCTGATGTCTCTGGCACTGCGGGCGAGGCGGCTGCCGCAAGGCGTTGGGCCAGGCGGGGCTGCAGGCCGGCCACGCCCGGAACTGCGAGGGCCGCTGCGGCCGCGACGCTGAGGGGAGGGGCCGCTCCGGCGGCAGCCATCACGCACCACCGCCTGTGGTCTGCCCAGAGCCCGCAGAGCCAAGGGGCAAGGGCGGCTCCAGGACGTCGACCACGATGATGTCGACGGCCGTCACGGCCAGCCCCAGGGCTTGTTCGGCGGCATTGATGATCGCCCGGCGTACCTGATCGACCCTGTCCGGCAGCGGGCGGTCGAGGGCGGCAGCCAGGGTCATGGTCACCTGCACGCCGATGCCGCC
Organism: Streptomyces sp. NPDC052036; assembly: GCF_040680495.1. Lineage (NCBI taxonomy): Bacteria > Bacillati > Actinomycetota > Actinomycetes > Kitasatosporales > Streptomycetaceae > Streptomyces > Streptomyces sp. NPDC052036. Next base: position 134,727 of record NZ_JBFAWW010000010.1, read on the forward strand.
TGCGGGTACGAGCCGGCAGCTTACGGCCCTTGTCCCGGGAACCGAATCCGCGGCCTGCCGCAGCACTTTCGCCGCAGCACTCTCGGCGATCCGCAGATCCAGGACCGTGTCGGCCAGCGGAAGCAGCCGTCCCAGCCGGACCTCGGCCCTGACAATGCTCATGACGCGATCCATGAGTACCTGCAAGCCGGGAGGGTCCTTGGCGCGCAGCGCCCGCGTGGCCGCGTTCAACGTGGCCAGCCCCTCGACAGCCTCGCGGCACAGGGGACATGACATGGTGTGCGGATCCGCAGCCTGCGTCGCGTCCTCTGCCTGTTCCCAGACCTGGCTGAGCAGGCGGCCGCAAGCCAGTACGTCGTCACCGGAGAGCGGGGCCGCGTCATCGATGGCCGGGTGGTTCGCAGGCCCATCGTTCCCGGGCGGTTCGGAAGGCTGCGCGTGCGGGTCGTCTAGCGCCATGGGGCCATCGTCTCCTTCAAAGACCGGCGTGCTCTGAACAGCCTGCCGCGCACCGTCTGCTCACTGGTCTGTGTCACGACGGCGATCTCCTTGTAGGGCAGGCCCTGGAGTTCCCGCAGGATCCAGCAGACCCGCTGCCTGGCGTCCAGCTCGCCGAGCGCGCAGGTCAGGGCGGCCGCCTCTGCGTCCTCCTCTGCGGCTCGGGCGGGCGAGTTCCACTCATCGCCCGTTGCGGGTTCGGTGACGACGTCCAGGGGGAGGGGCGGCAGTCGGCGGCGTCGCGAGTTCAGGCACCGATTGACGGTGATGCGGTACATCCAGGTGCGGAACTCCGCATCGTGGCGGTATTCCGGCAGCCGCCGCCAGGCGCTGACGAAGGCGTCCTGAACAGCCTCCTCGGCGTCCTGGGCATTGTCGAGCATGCAGCAGGCCAGGCTGAGCAGAGGACGGCTGTGCCGCCGGACGAGGACAGCGAAGGCGTCCTCGTCACCCTCGGCAGCCCACACGGTCAGCAGCCCATCCGGGAGATCGCCTCTCAGTGGTGAAGAACCGGTCCGTTCGATCATGCTGCTCCCTGCTCCCTGCTCCCTGCTCCCTGCTCCCTGCTCCCTGCTCCCTGCTCCCTGCTCCCTGCTCATGGTGCAGGGCGATCGTGTACCCATTCTCAACCCATGTGATGCACATCACATAAAATGTCCGTGAGGAGACTATTGCCTAATGTGTCCAACTTTTCGACGGGCATCATGCAGGTGTCCGACCGACCGATCGAGGCGACCGCCATGACGGAGAACAGCACCAGCGTCGGCGGATATGGCCGGCCCGATGGAGGCGAGGGCGCGCTGAGGGGCCGTACCGGGGTCGGGGCTCCGGCTGAGACACGGGGGAAGACCACCATCGCGGACGACGTGGTGGCCAAGATCGCGGGCATGGCCACCCGCGAGGTACCGGGCATCCACAACCTCGGGGCGGGGATGGCCCGCGCCATAGGCGCCATGCGGGACCGCGTCCCCGGCGGCGGCAGCGGCGTCACACAAGGGGTGAAGGTCGAGGTCGGGGAGAGCCAGGCCGCCGTGGACCTCGATGTCGTAGTCGAGTACGGCGTCTCCATCGTCGACGTCGCCGGCGCAGCGCGCACCAACGTGATCAGCGCTGTGGAGCGAATGACGGGACTGGAGGTCGTCGAGGTGAACATCGCCGTCGATGACGTCCACCTCCCCGACGAGGGAGAAGAGTCCGAACCGGATGAGGGCCGTGTGAGGTGACCCTCCGTGACCCACCGCCCGCGTCCCGGCGCGAGCGGGTGACCACTTCGACGGCGCTCGCGAGACGGGTGAGTGAGTGATGAACATTGCAACTACGGGCCTCGCGGCCGGTATGGCGCTGGGCTTCGCCGGATATTTCGGCGGCTTCTGGGCATTCCTGCTGGTTCTGGTCCTGGGCACGGCGGGATTGATCGTCGGCCTCGTCCTGCAGGGCGACCTCGACCTTCGCGCACGGAGGCAGCGGTGAGTGCCCTGTTCGGCTCCGCCAGACCCCGCGATACTCGGTCGGGCCCACCGGCGCAGCCTGTCGGCCTGCCACCCCCGGCTGAGCGAGGCGCCACCATTATTCCGGACAAGGTCGTCGCCCGGATCGCTGCCCAGGCCGCACGTACGGCTCAGTCCCGCCGCGCCGCCCTACTGTCCGACAGGAGTTTGGCAACGCCAAGCGCCTCAGCGGCCTCTCACACCGGGTCGGTGCGTCTGCATCTGGCCCTGGACCTGCCCTATCCCACCGATATCACCCACGCCTGCGAGCGGATAAAGCACGACGTCGCCGAGCGAGTGGCTCAGCTGACCGGCCTGCACGTGGGAGAAGTCAGCTTCACCATCCGGCGCCTGGTGACCGGCGCGGGTGCGAACCGGAGACGGGTCCGGTGAGCTCTGTGCCCGTTCAGTCCGGCGCCCGCACACGAAGGAGGACCGGAATGACACCCGACCCGGGCCCTCCCAGCCCAAGCCCCACTCGGCCGGTGCACCGTGAGACGGCGTCGCCGACGAAGGTGCCGACGGGGCCCGCGCCGCCCGAACGCGGTGCGTCCCTGCCGGGCACGGCAGCGGGCGGCCACGACAGAGACCAGGCCACTCACCGTCCGTGGTCCGCGCGCCGCCTTCCGGCCGCGCTGGTCGCCCTGGTGATTGTCGCGGCGGCAGGCGTGGCACTGGTCGATGTCATCTCCGTACGGGCAGGACGCCAAGCGGCTGGTTGGCGAAAGCGCCTGGCCGAGGAGCTGGCCACCCGGCCGGTGGACGACGTGTGGATGCTCACCGGAGCCGCGGTGGCTGCTGCCGTCGGCGTCTGGCTGATCGTCCTGGCGCTCAGTCCGGGCCTACGTCGCCTGCTGCCCCTGCGATCGCCTGCCGGCTGTCCCCGGTCCCAGCTCCGCGCCTCACTGGACCGCGACGGCGCCGCTGCTGTACTGCGCGATGCCGCCATGCGGGTTCCAGGCGTCAGCACGGCGTACATCCGGGTCGGTCGCCACCGCATCAAAGCCCTCGCGGACGTCCGTTTCCGCGATCCGCAGCAGGTGAAGGCCGACCTCGCCGCGGTCCTCAACGAGGAACGCGACCAACTCGCGCTCTCCCGTCCCCTCCGCATCGCCGTACGTGTGCGGCAACGCTCTGCCTGACCGACGCCCAGCATCGGAGCACCCACCATGACGCCGCGACACCTCCTGAACCGCGCCTTGCTGGCCCTCATCGGAGTGATACTTCTCGGCGGCGGCCTGCTGATCATCGTCGCCGGGCTCGACCTCTACCGGAGGCAGGACCTGGCACCCCCCGTCGGCTGGCCCCTGACCACCCCGGACGCCATCCTGCTCAGCTCCGCAGACCGGACCCGCTGGAGCAGCCAGGGCTGGTGGTGGCCCGCAGTCATCGCCGCCCTCACTCTCATCACCGTGCTCGCCCTGGGATGGTTGCTCGCCCAACTGACCCGGCGTCGTCACCCCGGCACGATCCCCCTCGGCGGCAGCCCCGAGCAGCAAAGCGTCGAACTACGCAGCCGCGCGCTCAGCGACGCGATCGCCTCCGAAGCCGGCGCCCTGCCCGGCGTCCAGCAGGCACATGTCCGCATCACCGGCCGACCTACCCGCCCTCATGCCGACATCAGCCTCACCCTCACTCCTCAGGGAAGACCCGCCGCAGTCCTCCACTCCCTTTGCGAAGGCCCGCTGCACGCCGCACACCAGTCCACAGGTGCCCCACACATGCCCACCCAGGCCCACTTGTACGTTGCCCGCCACAAACCCCACCGCACGCAATAGATCCGAGGAAACCGATGGGAGCTGGACATGGCCCTGAGCTACCGATACGGGAAGTCGAACATCACAATTTCCTCTTCCCTCCAAGGCTTTCTTCGCAAAGCAATGAATAGGCGCTACTCCCAAGGGAATGCATCATGATCATCCTGGGCATCATTCTGCTTGTCGTCGGCTTCGTCACCGGCCTGTCCATCCTGTGGACCATCGGGATCATCCTGGCAGTCATCGGAGCGATCCTGTGGATCGTCGGCGCGATGGGACACGCAGTCGCAGGGCGACGCCACTACTGGTGACGGGCTCAGTGCTTGCAAAAAGCCAAAACGCGGCTTTGAACATGTCGCTGAGTGTCCGGCGGGTCATGCCGCGAACTCGGGGTGCTGCCGCGCGCGGGGTGTGAGGGGGCCTTGCGTTCTGATATCAGATCCTCAAGATATGGATCTTGAGGATCTGAGCACGGACAGACCTCGTGGTCATGAAGCACTACCCCGCCGAGTTCAAGGCGCATGCGGTCGTGCTGGTGACGGTCAAGCAGGCCGCTGCTGATCTGGGGGTCAACGCGGAGACGCTGCGCAACTGGATACGTGCGGCCGGAGCGAGCCGTCCACGGGGACGACGGGCGCAGGCTCTGGTGCAGCCCTTTGCGCTGCTGGAGGCCGAGTTGGCCGCCGCGCGGCAAAGGATCGGATCCGCGAACTGGAAGGGGAACGCGAGACCTGAGCACCAGATGGGCTGGACGTTGCAGGTTCCCATGCGACGTGCCGCCGAACGCGACGAGGCTGCCATGAGCCGACCAACAGCGGCCCGGACGCCGACCCGGCGGTGATCACCGGCTACAAGGCCGCCCGGAACCGGCCCCTGACCCGCGGCCAGAAACTGTCCAACAAGGAGCTGGTCGCGGTCCGGGCCCCGGTCGAGCACGGCTTCGCGCACCTGAAGAACTGGCGCGTGCTCGGAAAGGCGCGTACCGGCCTGAAGCGGGCGACCGCGCTGGTGCGGGCCCTGCTGGTCCTGACGAACTGCGAAGTCGCTCGCTGACCTGACCGACGATCTTCACGAGAGTCATCCGCCCGTGACCAGCCCGAGTATCCCCAAGCCCACGCACACAGCCCACTTGACCTGCAGCTTTCACGATGAAACACCACTCAGGGGGCAGTCCCGGGCACATCGCCGGGGCAGCAATGAGGTCGGTCGAAAGGCCGATTTACTGCTTGTCGGTGAACTGCGGGTCCTTCTTCTGGTTGTAAATCTCCGCGCCGGATGCGTTGTAGGCATGGACGTAGGGGCTGGGGCCGCCATAGTGCGGGCCGGGGTCGTCGGTGGAGAGAGCCGCCGCGTAGACGAACGCGCCGCCTGCCATGACCGTCGGGTACTGCTTCGGGTTGTCGCCGTAGCTGATGGTGATCTTGGCGATGTCGGATGTGTAGTGCCCGGCGCCCAGCATGAGGTACTGCCTCTTGCCGGAGGGCTCGCGGATGGAGTCGAAGTACTCGATCATGTGACCGGTGCCCCACAGGCGATTGTTGATGAACGTGGGCGGGGAGTCCTGACTGTTGCCCTTGTCGCCCTTTGACTCGCATTGCACGTACTGATCGGCGGAGTCGACGGCGATGACCACGCCGTCCCAGTCCTGCGAGGCGATGGGTGCGCGGACCGCGACCACCGCGTGGAATCGCGATGCATCCGAGCCCAGGCAGGAGGCCAGGATCTTGACGGCGGTCCCGGCGTCGATCGGGGTCGTCGTCCCGCTGGTGATGGAGAATGCGTCCGGGGCGGAACTCGCGCGAGCCGAGGACGACGCCGAGCCGGCTCCGGCCGACGTGGAGCCGTGCGTTGTGCTCGGACTCGGTGACGCGGCGGCGCTCGTCGGGTTTCCGGCGGGGTCGGCGAGAAGCGGCTTGGCATCCCCTATCCCCCTGACGGCCACGGCCGCGACGCTCATCGCCGCAACGCCGGTGGCGACGCCTAGCGGCACTCCCCACCTGCGTCGCAGCGAAGCACGGTTGTTCTCTGGGCCGATCTTCATCAGTAGCTCCTCTCGGGTCCGCCGGTGGTTCGGCAGATCACGATCGGAAGGAGCCGCAGGAATGCCCTGCGTGTGATTCATCGTGCGACCTCTTCCGCGTTGACGGGATTCTTCGAACTGAATGACGCCGGAGTCGCTGCTCCGTCAACGAGGTCGGCCCCCAGCCTCCGCCGCGCCCGGTGCAGTCTGGACTTCACGGTTCCGACCGCCACCCCTAGCGTTGCCGCAGCCGCCTGCTGATCCAGGCCCGACCACACGCAGAGCTCGACGACGTCGCGTTCGTGGCGCGGCAGCCGAGCCAGCGCCCGGTGGATTTCCGACATGCGACGCTCGTCGTCGACCAGGCCGACGACGCGGTCCGCGTGGTCGCCCACCGGCTCGTCATGCGAGACGAGCCGGCGCAGCAACGCCTCGGCCCGCCTCAGTCGCCGCCTGGTGTTCGACAGCAGGCGGTCGGCGATGCCCAGCAGCCACGGCAAGGCCGAGTCGCGGTCCAACACCGTCTCCGATCGCCGACGCCAGGCGTGCAAGAACACGGTCGACGTGAGGTCTTCAGCTTCGGACCAGTCGGCCGTGCGCCGGAACAGGTGGTTGTAGACGGTCTTCCCATGACGGTCGAAGATCCGACCGAACGCCTCGCGGTCGCCGCCGACGGCCCTCGCCCACAGCTCTCGGTCAGATATCCCTCCGACCGGTACGGCGGGACCAGCGTCGTTCAGTTCCATGCTCTACACGTGTCCGGCAACCGGCCGAAGGTTCCCGCTGAGCTAGCTCCGCTTTGACGGACGGATCTGGCCCTGCTGTGAAGACCCGTCTTCAGTCGATATGGCATCACTCGAGTCCATTTGGATGCTTCGGCCTGCCCCCCTGGAGGCGCTACTCCTTCACGCGGAATGTATCGGGCTGCCGATGACGGGGTCCTCGCCGGGGCGACGGCCCCACTGCGTCTGCGGCACTGGGCGGCGGGGCGGCGTCGGGGACTGCGCGGGCGAACCTGGTCCATGGGCGGCGGCAGCCAGCGCGGCAGCTGGGCGGCCGAGGAAACCAGGGCGGCGGCCCGCGGCGATGGCGCGTGCCCGTTCACGTCTGCGTGGGCAGGGCCGCTTCCAAGGGTTCTACGCTGCCAAAGGCCAGGGCCAGGGCCAGGGCCAGGGCCAGGGGCTCGTGGGTCTGTGGCTCTCTGCCCACCCCCGACTACCGGATCATCGAGAAACGCGCTCTCACTGCCTGCCGCGCGATCTCACCTTCAGCTACACCGCCTACTATGGCTGGCCGATCGGCGATTGGCTGGCACGGTCAAGTCAAAAGTTGCTGGTCAGATACGGTGACGGAATGACCGAGAGCCTGCCTGCTGACGTAGTCGACGTGCTCGCGGCAGTCCCGAACGCGGACCATCCGGTTCATGTCTGAACGCCGCCGTCGGGCAGTGGCTCACCTCCACCGGCGCCGCACCCTCCGCCCACCGGGTCTCCCAGGGCGCGAGGCTGGGACGGGCCGCAAGCATCGAGATCGCGGCCGCTGCGGACGGCACCGCCTGGGTCAGCGGCGCCGCCGTCATCTGCATCCGCGGCACCATCCCTCTTTGGCCGCCCCACCGGCCGCGCTCCGGCAGCAGTTGCTGGGGCGAACAGCTGTGCGGCGTCCATGTGCCGGACCACCGGGGCCGGGACGGGACGGTCATGGGGTGTCGGCGGAGAGCGTCTTCATGGTGACGTAGCTGGTCACCGTGGCCACGCCGGGCAGGCTGGCCAGCTGGTTGGCGTGGAAGTCCTCGTAGGCGGGCAGGTCGGCGACCTCGACCTGGAGCAGATAGTCGAAGTTGCCTGTGATGTGGTGGCTGTGGACCACCTCGGACAGCCGGGTGACCGCGCTCTCGAACGCGACCACGTCCGCGCGGGTGTGCCGCATCAGCCGCACCCCGGCGAACACCCGCAGGCTGCGGCCGACCGCGGCGGGATCGATCAGCGCCCGGTAACCGCGGATGACTCCGGCTTCCTCCAGTTGCCGCACGCGCCGCAGGCACGGTGACGGCGACAGCCCGACCCTGGCGGCGAGCTCGGCGTTGCTGATGCGACCGTGCTGTTCGAGCACGGCCAGAATCGACTGGTCTACCTCGTCCATGGTGGCAGATTATTGCTCTTGTGGATTGAGTACCACAATCCAGTGCCTGCTCTGAGCGCAACTTGCTGCCAAAGTTGCCGGGACTCGCCCACATCGGAGCGATAGTCGGTCACGCTTCATGACGTCAGACCGACGGTCCACGGAAGGGCAGCCATGACGGGCAACAGCACCATTACCGTTCACGCCGATCGCGAAGTCCATCCCAGCCGCGCCGTGGCACCGCCCATCTATCAAACGGCGACGTTCTGGGCCGAGGACGAGGAGACGTTCGCGCAGGTCGCCGTCGACCCGCGGGGCAAGGACTTCTACACCCGCTTCGGCAACCCGAACCACGCACAGGTCGCGGCCGTCGTCGCGGAGCTGGAGGGCACCGAGGCGGCCATGGTCACCGCGTCCGGGATGGCCGCGCTCACCACCGCTGTGCTGGCGCTGGTGTCCGCCGGTGACCACGTCATCGGGCAGAAGTCCACCTATGGGGGCACGGGCTCGGTGCTGCTGAACCTGTTGCCGCGCCTCGGTGTGTCGACCACCTTGGTGGACCAGACCGACCCGGAGGCGTTCGCGAAGGCGCTGACCCCACAGACCCGCCTGATCTTGGTGGAGTCGCCGAGCAATCCGCTGCTGCAGATCACGGACCTGCGCGCCGTCGCGGAGCTGGCCCGTGCGCTCGACGTGCCGACCATGGCGGACAACACCTTCGCCACTCCGCTGAACCAGCGTCCGGCGGACCTCGGCATCGACCTGGTCTGGCACAGCGCGACCAAGTACCTCAACGGCCACTCCGACGTCTCCGCCGGAGTGCTGGCCGGGCCGGCCGAGCTCCTGAACCGGATCTGGGACGTCGGCCTGCTCACCGGTGCCACCCTCGGCCCCATCGACGCATGGCTGCTGCTGCGCGGCATGCGCACCCTGCCACTGCGAGTGCCGCGGCACAACGCCAACGGCCAGGCGCTCGCAGAGGCGTTGAACGGGCATCCAGCCGTGGCGAAGGTGCACTATCCCGGTCTGGCGTCCCACCCGCAGCACAAGCTGGCCGTCGGCCAGATGAGCGGTTTCGGCGGGGTGCTCGGCATCGAGTTCGCCGGTGGTTTCGAGGTGGCCGACGCGTTCCTCGGCCGGCTGCGCTACCCCCGCCGGTCGGCCAGCCTCGGCGGCGTGGAATCGCTGGCTGTACATCCGGCGTCCATGTGGCGCGGGATGCTCAGCGAGGAACAGATCGCGGAGTCGGCTCCGCTGGGCCTGGTTCGGCTGGCCGCGGGCACGGAGGACACGGCCGACCTGGTCGCCGACGCGCTGGCCGCGGCCGACGCGGTACACACCACGGCGGCGAGTGCCTGAACCCCCGAGAGAGCGCGGGCCGCACGGTGCGGCGACGCCATCCACCCGTGTGCACACATATGACCGGCGCGGTTCTCGACACAACCGGCCCCTGGGAGTCCAACTGCTCAATGAAGAGGTGCATCGGGCGCTGGCCCTCTCCCTCGTCGGCTACCTGCGGCAGAAGGCCCTGACCGACCACGGCTGATCTGCGCGGCCGCGAGCAGAGCCGCGGCGGGTCGCCACAACATGATCTTGAACAATCTGAAAGCGTCTGTGAAGGAGTTCACCCGATGAAGACCCTGCTCACCGGCGGCACCGTGGTCAGCATGGACCCGTCTGTCGGAGATCTCGACCTCGGTGATGTGCTCATCGAAGACGGTGTGATCGTCGAGGTGGCCGAACGGATCGACGCGCCGGACGCCGAGGTGATCGACGCGACCGACCGGATCGTCATGCCCGGCTTTGTCGACAACCACCGCCACACCTGGCAGACCGCGTTCCGAGGCGTCGGCGCGGACTGGACATTCCCCGAGTGGGCGGTGGCCATGCACGGCACGGTCAAGCCCCACTACCAGCCCGAGGACGTCTACGCAGGCACCCTGCTCGGCCGCCTGGAGGCCCTGCACTCCGGCGTGACCACGATGCTGGACTGGTACCACGTCGCGCAGAGCCGCGAGCACGAGGACGCCGCCGTCGCGGCGCTGCGGGAAGCGCCGGGGCGGTCGATCTTCTGCCTCGGCGCCGGATGGGGCACCCCCGACCCCGTCGACGCCGCCATCCGCCGCGTCCGCGCCGACCTGGCCGGGGACGGCCTGGTCACCATGGCGCTCGGGCTGCGCGGGCCCGAGGCCACCAGCATGGACACCGTCGCCCGGGAGCTGAAGCTGGCGGCCGAACTCGGCCTGCGCACCAGCCTGCACATCGATGCCGGCGGGACGCGGCGCCCGGTCGCCGAGTTGCGCGAGCACGGTCTGCTGCGGGACACCACCACGTTCGTGCACGCCAACGGGATCATCGACGAAGAGCTGCGGATGCTCGCCGACGCGGGCAGCTCGGTGTCCATCAGCCCGGACGTCGAGCTGAAGATGGGGTTCGGCTGGCCGATGACAGGCCGGGTGCTCGCCGCGGGCCTGCGCCCGACCCTGTCCATCGACGACGTCCCGTCGGTCGGCGGCGACATGTTCTCCACGATGCGTACCGCTTTCGCCGTGCAGCGTGGCCTGGACGGCGGCCTGCGCTCCCGGGACCTGCTGGAGTTCGCCACCGTCGACGCCGCCCAGTCGTGCGGGCTCGACGCCCGAACGGGCAGCCTCACGCCCGGCAAGGACGCCGACATCATCCTTCTGCGCGCCGACGACCTGACCGTGTTCCCGGTCACCGACCCGGCCGCCACTATCGTCAGCGCCGGCCACCCCGGCCTGGTGGACACAGTCCTCGTCGCCGGCCGCGTGGTCAAACGCGACGGCGTACTGGTGGACGTGGACCTCCCGGCGTTGAGGACCCGACTGGTCGCATCACGCAACCGGATCGCGGCGGCCGCCGGCATTCCGCTCGACGGCACATGGCGCCCACGGCCGGAAGCGGAGTAACAGCACTCAGGGAATGCAAACGGTATGGCCATCCCGGGTGAGGCGCCTCAAGAGGCATTTCGTATTCCTCAGCCCTGTCCACGATCTGTCGCGCGCGTCGCAGGACGGGTTCGTCGATCACGTGGCTGTTGTGTGCGCTCACACCGGCTGTTGATGAATCCAGCAGGTCACGCGCCCACCGGATCTCCGCCGTGGACGGGCTCATGTGCTCGGCGACCGTGCTGACTTGGGACGGATCGGGACGTGGAGGTTGATCCTCGGGAGCGGACACCGGGCTTCATGCGGCGAGTGACAGCGTGGCCTGGTTGAGGGAGAGGGTCGGGACCTCGCTCGTCGGCACAGAAGCCTTCGTGCTGCTGCCGGGCTCAGTGCGGGAAGGCTCGGGGTGGTCGCTGCCGGGGCAGCTCCTCGCGGAAGCTGGAGATGGCCGAGCTGATCTGGCGCATCAAAACCGTGCCCTCCAGCCGGTCCAGATAGAGGTTCGCGCGCGCCAGGACGGGCAGGTCTACGCAGAAGTACAGAGCCATCAGCGGGTTGACGAACAGTTCGCTGCCACGGGTGCGCTCGGTGAACCGTACGTCGCCGAACTCCCCCCGGACGGCGGCAGCGACGGATCCGTGCACGATGCTCGGATGACTCGCATGGCAGCGGTGGGCGTGGGCCACCGCGTCGAGGTAGGCGGCACCCTCAAGGCTTTCGCGGGGAAGCGAGAACGCACCCAGATAGCCTCCAGCCCGGTCCAAGCCGGCCAGATTCTCCAGTACCAAAGAATGGTTCACGCCGTGATAGGCGTCCACACCGAAGCCCACACAGGCCACGAGCCGGTGCGGGACTTCGTCCAGCCCGGCGACGGCTGCCAGGCTGGCCATGTCCTCCTCCGGAGTGCCGAGCCCGTGTTCGTCCCCATGCATCAGGATGTCGGTCCCGCCGTCCACCAGCACGACCGCATCCGCCCCGCCGACGTGCTCGAGCAGTGCCCGGTAGGCGGCACGCAACGGCTGGACACCCGTGCGGGGAAAGGCATACACAGTGTCGGGCAGTTCCTGCGAGTGGAGCCAGCGGGCGAGAGAGCGCTCGGGGAAGTAGTCGCCATGCAGCTGAGTGTCTGGGCGGACGGCGGCGACGTCTTCCGCGACCCACGAGTCCAGGTCCAGGGCGTACAGGTCGGAAAAGGACAGGCTGGCCAGGTGGACATCGGCACCGGCCGACCGCAGCGCGAGGGCCAGGGGCAGCCCCGCGTAGACGTCGAAGCCACCGCCCGCACCGGCGACGAGGACCCGGCGCGCTTCGCGCAGGCGGGTGAAGAAGGCGGGCTCGCGGAGGGTGATCACCACTCGACCCTAACCTCGCAGTGGTCGCGCGCAAGGCTCGGTCCATTCAAAGCGCTACCGCAGGAACGCTGAGTGACCAGCGGTGGTTCAGTGCAGAGAGCCGACCTCGGTCGCCGACAGCGTGCGCGGGTAGACATGGACGTCGGCGACGGAGCCGGGGAATGCCAGGTAAGGGGCCGTGGCAGAGGCAGCGTTGACGCAGCCGCCGATGGTCAGGGGCATGGAGGAGTCGTACTGGGGGCTGAGGTCGGTGGCGGTCCCGATCAGAGTGCCGTTCTGGTAGAGGGCCATGTTGCCGGTGCTGGAGTTCCCCGGGGCCGGTGCCTAGCCATGCTCAAGACCTGTGGATCGAGCTCGGGTGCACGCGAAGGGCGTACCTTCCCGAGTGATCGACTGATGGTCATCGGGTAGGCCAGTGTTCGCAGCACCGGTCGGGAAGGCACGCCTGTGCTCAGCCTGGTCAACGACGACGGCGGGGGTAAGGGCGTGTTTCGACTCGCTGGTCAGATGTGCGCCGAGAAGGGCGCCTGCCGGGCATCTGCCCTGGTCAGGCGCCCTTTTTCTGTGTCTAGAAGAAGCCCAGCTTCTTCGGCGAGTACGACACGAGGAGGTTCTTCGTCTGCTGGTAGTGCTCCAGCATCATCTTGTGGGTCTCGCGGCCGATGCCCGAGCCCTTGTAGCCGCCGAACGCGGCGTGTGCCGGGTACGCGTGGTAGCAGTTGGTCCACACCCGGCCTGCCTGGATGGCGCGGCCCGCGCGGTACGCGGTGTTGACGTCCCGCGTCCAGACGCCCGCCCCGAGCCCGTAGAGCGTGTCGTTGGCAATCTTGATGGCGTCGTCGAAGTCGTGGAACGACGTCACCGACACCACCGGGCCGAAGATCTCCTCCTGGAAGATCCGCATCCGGTTGTCGCCCTCGAAGATCGTCGGCTGGACGTAGTACCCGCCCTTCAACTCGCCGTCGTGCTCGATGCGTTCGCCGCCCGTGAGGACTTTCGCGCCCTCCTGCCGGCCGATGTCCAGATACGAGAGGATCTTCTCCAGCTGGTCGTTCGACGCCTGCGCGCCGATCATCGTCTCCGTGTCCAGCGGGTGCCCGGTCTTGATCAGCTCCGTGCGGGCGACGGCCGCCTCCATGAACTCGGCGTAGTGGCCCCGCTGGACCAGCGCCCGCGACGGGCACGTACAGACCTCGCCCTGGTTCAACGCGAACATCGTGAAGCCTTCCAGCGCCTTGTCGCGGAAGTCGTCGTTCGCCGACCAGATGTCCTCGAAGAAGATGTTCGGGGACTTGCCGCCGAGCTCCAGGGTCACCGGGGTGATGTTCTCGGAGGCGTACTGCATGATGAGCCGCCCCGTCGTGGTCTCGCCGGTGAACGCGACCTTGGCGACGCGCGGGCTGGAGGCCAGCGGCTTGCCCGCCTCGACGCCGAAGCCGTTCACGATGTTCACCACACCCGGAGGCAGCAGGTCGGCGACCAGGCTCAGCCAGTAGTGGATGGACGCCGGGGTCTGCTCGGCCGGCTTGAGGACGACCGCGTTGCCGGCCGCCAGGGCCGGCGCGAGCTTCCAAGTGGCCATGAGAATGGGGAAGTTCCAGGGGATGATCTGCGCGACCACGCCGAGCGGCTCGTGGAAGTGGTACGCCACCGTGTCGTCGTCGAGCTCGCCCAGCGAACCCTCCTGGGCCCGGATGGCGCCCGCGAAGTAGCGGAAGTGGTCGATGGCCAGCGGGATGTCCGCGGCCAGGGTCTCCCGTACGGGCTTGCCGTTCTCCCAGCTCTCGGCGACCGCGAGCTTCTCCAGATTGGCCTCCATCCGGTCGGCGATCTTCCGGAGGATGTCGGAGCGCTCGGTCGCCGACGTACGGCCCCAGGCGGGCGCGGCGGCGTGCGCCGCGTCGAGCGCGCGCTCCACGTCCTCGACGGTCCCCCGAGCAATCTCCGTGAACGGCTGCCCGTTGACCGGAGTCGGATTCTCGAAGTACTGGCCGCGGGCCGGCGGCACGTACTCACCGCCGATGAAGTGGTCGTACCGCGCCTGGTAGGAGACGATCGCACCCTCGGTGCCGGGCGCTGCGTAACGGGTCATACGGGTCTGCCTCCCGGGAAAGCGCTGCCCGCCGTTGGGCAGCTCTCGGCGCGAGGTTAGGCACGCGCACGTTGCGAGCACGTTGCGTCCCGGCCGCGGCCGTCGCGTGTGCGGGCGCGAGGCCTGCCGCACGGTGCGCGGCCGCCCAGCGCCTCAGCGAGGTGCCGCCGGACGTGCCCAGCCCACCGGTGCCGCCAACTCCGACTCCAGCTCGTCGAGGCGCGCCCGTACCGCCGCTGTAGGCCGAACCGCCGCGAGCGCCCGCCAGGCGTCGAGGTCGTCCTCCCCCCACGGTGCGTGCGCCCAGCCGGCCAGCAGGTCGGGGTCGCGGCGGGCGATGAGCGCCGTCCGCAGCCCGTCGGCCAGCCTGCGCCGCAGCAGCGCCACCGCCGGTGCGAGCGAACCCGGCAACAACGGTCCCGGGTAGGCGCCCGCGGCCTCCGCGAGCGCGCCCGCCGCCAACCGGCGCTCCATGACCGCGACATCGGACTCGACCGGAGCCGTCAGCCGATAGGGACGTGAGGCCAGCAGCCCGGGCCCGAGTATCCGGCGCAGCCGTGCCAGCTCGGCGCGGAGCGTCACCGGTGTCACCGACTCGTCCTCGTACAGTGCGCACAACAGCTCGTCCCCGCTCAGTCCCTCCGGATGCCGGGCCAGCAGCACCACGATCTCACTGTGGCGGCGACTGAGCCGGATCTGCCGGCCGCGTGTGCGCAGTCGCGCCTCATCGCGGCCGAGCGCGGTCAGCTCCACCATGTCCGCCGGTGCCTCGGTCGGCGCCAGCAGTGCCAGCTGGGACTCGGCGGCCCGCGCCACCGCCTGGACGAAGCCCAGGCTGTGCGGGTGCGCGAGCCCGTCCCCACCGGTGATGTCCAGCGCGCCGAGCACCCGCCCGGTGCGCGGATCGTGCACCGGCGCCGCCGCGCAGGTCCAGGGCTGGACCCGTCGGATGAAGTGCTCGGCCGCGAACACCTGCACCGGCCGGTCCACCGCGACGGCCGTCCCCGGCGCGTTCGTCCCGACCGCCGACTCCGCCCAGCGCGCTCCCGGCACGAAGTTCATGCGGTCCGCCCGCCGCCGTGTCGCCGGGTCGCCCTCGACCCAGAGCAGCCTGCCCTGTGCGTCGCACACCGCCAGCAGGTGTTCGCCGTCCGATGCGAACGGGCCCATCAGTTCGCGGATCAGCGGCATCACAGGTGCCAGCGGGTGCTCCGCCCGGTAGGAGCCGAGGTCGCCGTCCATCAGTTCCACGGGTGCGGTGCCGTCCGGTCCCACGCCCGCCCGAGCAGAACGCCGCCATGAGTCGGCGACCACAGGGCGCACCTTCCGCGCGACCGTGCCCGCCGCCGTGAACGTCTCGTGTGCGCGACGCAACTCCCGTACCCGCTCGACGGGATCGGTTCCCGGCTCCAGCGCCACCCACGGATCGGTCAATGCGGCCTCCCGGGACGTCGATGGGGTCGGGGACATCGTCACTCCCGACGGGGTCGCCGACAACCGTCTCGACAGGCTTCCGCCCAAACGAGGCCGGGGGAGCCCCCCCGGACCCGGACCCGTGTCCCTGCGCCCTGAAGTCCCACGGCGCTGCTTGCGGTTCAGGCGAGGTTCACGAGTCTCATGTAGCGCGTCCAGTCCCAGTTCGGTCCAGGATCCGTGTGGTCCGTTCCGGGGACCTCGTAGTGGCCGATGATGTGGGCCCTGTCCCTCGGGATGCCATACCGCGTGCAGATGGCCGCCGTGAGTCTCGCGGACTCCTCGTACAAGGCGTTCGTAAAGTAGCCGGGCTGTTCCACCCACCCTTCGTGCTCGATGCCGACGCTGCGTGTGTTGTACTCCCAATTTCCCGCGTGCCAGGCGATGTCGTGCTCGCGGACGCACTGCGCGATGTGCCCGTCCGCCGAGCGGACGACGTAGTGCGCGGACACTTTCTTCCTCGGGTTCTTGAAGATGCCCAGGGTGTTGGTGTACGTCGCCTGCGTCACATGGATGACGATGCGATCCAGCGGCTGGCTCACGGGCCGGTCCGCGGCCGTGTAGTTGGCGGAGGCCGCCGAGAACCAGTCGGCGAAGGGGTGATCGACGGACCGGGGCCGGGCGCGGGCCGGAGCCGAGGGGAGTAGTACGTAGGGCACGGCGGCCAGGGCCGCGCCCTTCAGCAACCGCCGTCTGCTGGTGAATGAGTTCGTTTGCTGCGACTCGGCTCGTTCCACGAAGAGAGCGCCTTTCATATCCAGAGTTCCGAAATGTATCGATCTCGTGCTTCGTGTACTCAACGCCTCGGCATAGCTGTCGTTTCGCGCGACCCGATAATGGATCTCGCCCATCTCGCCCATCTCGCTTCGCGCCACGTGTGCGGCCGGTCGCGCGCGGCGCCGAGCAGTGGTCCCGCACAGCGCGACTTCCGTGCGTGCCGTCGCCGGTAGGGACGTGAACCGTCTCGCCCGTCATCTGAACCCCCCGATTCCACTGGCGTGCAGCCGCCGCCCGACGGCTGCGTCGTGTGTGCATCACGTTACGGTGCCAAGTGGTCGCGCAGCGGAGGCGCGGTGTCCGCGGTGGACAACGGCACAACTGTGGATATCTCCGCCACCCGTTGGAGGGAAGGCGAGCGGGCCGAGGTTCCGGGCGGTAGCGGCTCGGGTGATTCCCTCACCTCTTCCCGGCCACTCCCACCGGATCGTCGAGTACCGCCCGGACCACCGAATGCGCGGCGCCGAGCAGCGGTCCCTCGGACCCCAGACGAGAGACGGTCACGGTACACGCGGGGCCGGCCGTGCGGCGCGCCAGTTCCCGTTCCAGGGACGGCAGCAGCCAGGGCGCGAGCGCGGCCAGTGCCCCGCCGAGCACGACGGCCCCCGGGTCCAGCAGATTCACTGCCCCGGTCAGCGCGATGCCGAGCGCGGTCCCGGCGCCGCGCAGGGCGCGGCGTACGTCCGGGTCACCCTGCGCGGCGCGTTCGGCCAGCAGTTCCACTCGGTCCTCACCCGGCGACAGCCTGGCGGCACGCAGCACTGCTTCCTCGCCGGCGTACTGCTCCAGACAGCCACGCCCGCCACACGCGCACCGGGGCCCCTCCGGGCGTACGGGCACATGCCCCAGTTCGCCCGCGAAACCGCGGGTGCCCCGCAGCAGCCGCCCGTCCACGACGACCGCACCACCGATGCCGATCTCCGCCGAGACATGAAGGAAGTCCCGTGGTGTGTCGTCGCCCAGCCAGAGTTCCGCGAGGGAACCGAAGTTGGCCTCGTTGTCCACGCTCAAGGGCAGTTCGGACGGCAGCAACCGGCCCAGGTCGACGTCGTGCCAGTCGAGGTTGGGGGCGCGGACCACGGTCCGGGCGTCGCTCGCGACCAGGCCCGGCACCGCGACCGCCAGGCCCGCAGGCCACAGCCCTTCCCTGTCGGCCTCGGCGGCCACCTGCCGTACCAGTTCGGCCAGTTCGCCGAGTACCGGCTGCGGGAGCCGGCCCCGGTTCGTTCCGTGCCGCACCGCCCTCGCCCGTATCTCCCCGCGCAGATCCACCGCACACACCGCCAGGTGGTCCACCCCGATCTCGGCACCGATCCCCGCCGGACCGCTGCCGCTGACGGCCAGGGCGGACCCCGGGCGCCCCACCCGGCCGGGACGCTCCGGCCCCAGCTCTTCGAGCAGTCCCGACCGGATCAGTTCGTCGACCAGGGTGGAGATCGCCGCCCGGGTCAGTCCGATCCGGGAGGCGACCGCGGCGCGCGAGAGGGGCCCCTCGGCGCTCACGGTGTGCATGACGCGCGCCAGATTACGGCGGCGCATGCCCTGCTGGGTGTCGGGGACCCGGCTGCCAGGGCCGCTCGGATGGGCTTCGTGCAGCGGTGCGGTCATGCCTCCCTCGGATCCCGTCAGTGCTGGTCCGGCTCCCGCTTCAGCAGCGGTGCCGCGTCGGAGAGTACCCCGGCGATCCTGGCCAGGGTCGCCCCGTCCCGCTCCACGGCTTCCAGTACCGGGCCGCGGGCGGTGTTCCAGCGCCGGGCGACGGAGGCCGGGTCCTCACCGGTCAGCAGTCCGGCGGCCTGGGCGGCGGCGCCCAGGGCGACGAGTTCCCTGGCCTCGGGCACCTGCACGGGACGCCCGGACAGCCGTCGTACGGTCTGCTGCCAGGCCGTTCCGCGCGCGCCGCCGCCGATCAGCAGCAGCGGGGCCGTGCGGTCCGCGTCTTCGTCGAGCACCAGGTCGAGGGCGCCGAGCAGTGAGTGCACCGCGCCGTCGTACGCAGCCTGCAGCAGCTGCCCCGCGGTCGTGTCGTGGCGCAGGCCGTGGAGCAGGCCCGAGCCGTGCGGGAGGTCCGGGGTGCGCTCACCGTCGAGGTAGGGGAGCAGTGTCACCTCCGCACCCGGTTCGACCGCCTCACGGTCCAGGCCCAGCAGGGTGGCGATCCGGTCGACGGCGAGCGTGCAGTTCAGGGTGCAGGCCAATGGCAGCCAGTCGCCGTGCGCGTCCGCGAAGCCCGCGACGGTGCCGGTCGGGTCCGCGGGCCGCCGCTTCGAGATGGCGTACACCGTGCCGGAGGTGCCGAGGCTCAGCACCGCAGTCCCGGGCCGCAGCCCGAGGCCCAGCGCGGCCGCGGCGTTGTCACCGGTGCCCGGAGCGACCAGGGTGCCCTTGGAGAAGGGCAGGTCATGGGCGTCGCGCACGGTGCCCGCCACCTCGCCGGGCCGGACCACGCGCGGCAGCAGGGCCGGGTCCAGGCCCGCGAGGGCGAGGATCTCCTCGTCGTACGACTCGGTCGCGGAGGCCCACCAGCCGGTGCCGGACGCGTCACCACGGTCCGTCGTGCCCTGCCCCGTGAGGCGCTCGGTCAGATAGTCGTGGGGCAGCCGCACGGCCCTCGTCGCGCGAACCGCCTCGGGCTCGTGCTCGGCCAGCCAGGCCCACTTCGTGACCGTGAAGGACGGGCCGGGCACGCTTCCCGTGCGCTCCGCCCAGACCTTGGGGCCGCCCAGTTCCTCGACCAGCCGGCGGGCCTGCGGCGCGGAGCGCACGTCGTTCCACAGCAGGGCCGGACGCACCGGGTCGCCGTGCGCGTCCAGGGTGACCAGACCGTGCTGCTGGCCGCCGATGGACACCGCGGCGGCCTCGTGGGCCGCCTCGCCGCACTGGTGCAGGGCCTCGCACAGGGCGTCCCACCACTGGCGGGGGTTGCTCTCGCGGCCCGCTCCCGACGAGACGGTGTGGGGTGCCTGGCCGGCGGCCACCACCCGTCCGGTCGACGCGTCGACGACCAGGACCTTGGTGGACTGGGTGGATGAGTCCACCCCGACGACGAGCGGACCCTCGGCTGCTGACATCGGGCTCTCCCTCTTCCGCGGCTCGCGGGATCTGGCCTGTTGGCGGGGCGTGCCGGGACCGGCGCGGCCCGGGGCGCCCCTCGTCACCGTACGCAGTCCCCGTACGAGGACGCATCGTCTCTTCCCAGGGATGCCTCCGCATACTAATTTGTTAAGCGCCATGACGAAATAGTCTCAGGAGCAAGGAGCGACGGCATGAGCTACCAGCCCACCCCCGAGGACAGGTTCACCTTCGGCCTGTGGACCGTCGGCTGGCAGGGAAGGGACCCGTTCGGCGACGCCACCCGGCGCGCCCTGGACCCGGTCGAGTCGGTACAGCGCCTTGCGGAGCTCGGCGCCTACGGTGTGACCTTCCATGACGACGACCTGATCCCCTTCGGGTCCTCGGACAGCGAGCGCGAGGCGCACATCAAGCGCTTCCGCGAGGCGCTCGACACGAGCGGGATGACCGTGCCGATGGCCACCACCAACCTCTTCACCCACCCCGTCTTCAAGGACGGCGCCTTCACTGCCAACGACCGTGACGTCCGTCGTTACGCGTTGCGCAAGACCATCCGCAACATCGACCTGGCGGCGGAACTCGGAGCCAGGACGTATGTCGCCTGGGGCGGCCGGGAAGGTGCCGAGTCCGGGGCGGCCAAGGACGTGCGCGTCGCACTCGACCGCATGAAGGAGGCCTTCGATCTCCTCGGGGAGTACGTCACCTCCCAGGGGTACGACCTGCGCTTCGCCATCGAGCCCAAGCCGAACGAGCCGCGCGGCGACATCCTGCTGCCCACGGTCGGTCATGCTCTCGCCTTCATCGAGCGCCTGGAGCGCCCCGAGCTGTACGGCGTCAACCCCGAGGTGGGGCATGAGCAGATGGCCGGGCTCAACTTCCCGCACGGCATCGCGCAGGCCCTGTGGGCGGGCAAGCTCTTCCACATCGACCTCAACGGCCAGTCCGGCATCAAGTACGACCAGGACCTGCGCTTCGGAGCGGGCGACCTTCGGGCCGCCTTCTGGTTGGTCGACCTCCTGGAGAGCGCCGGTTACCGCGGGCCTCGCCACTTCGACTTCAAGCCGCCGCGGACCGAGGACCTCGACGGCGTGTGGGCGTCGGCGGCGGGATGCATGCGCAACTACCTCATCCTGAAGGAGCGTTCGGCCGCCTTCCGTGCCGACCCCGAGGTCCGGGAGGCCCTGCGCGCCTCCCGGCTGGACCAGCTGGCGCAACCGACCGCAGCGGACGGGCTGAAGGCGCTGCTGGAGGACCGCAGCGCCTTCGAGGAGTTCGACGCGGAGTCGGCCGCCGCGCGCGGAATGGCCTTCGAGCGCCTGGACCAGCTGGCCATGGACCATCTGCTCGGCGCCCGAGGTTGATCACCGCGCCACGTCGGCGTGTGTCGGGATCCACATGGAATACCGCGGAATCAGACCATCCATGACATGAGTCCGTATCAACTGCCGTGCGAGGGTGGCGCGGTGGCGGTCTCAAGGCGACTCTTGACGGTATGGCCATGCCACCCATGCCACCCCGGCCGCCGGGAGACACACCGCCTTGGGATGCCGGCGGGTTCGGTCCGCCGCCCGGAGCGCCCGGTCCGCGCCGCCCCGCCGTCCTCCTCGTGCTCGCCGTGATCGTGGCGCTGGGGATCGTCGCCGTTGTTCTGGTGGTGAACAACGGCGGCGGATCCACGGAGCAGAAGCCGTCCCCCGAGAGCAGCGGGAATACGAGCAGCCCGGCCGCCCCGTCGCTGGGCATCCCCTCCGGCCTGCCCACCGCACTGCCCTCACGGCTGCCCTCGAGCCTGCCGACGAAGCTTCCCTCGGGCTTCCCCACCAAGCTGCCCAGCGGCTTTCCGAGTGTCCTGCCGAGTGGGCTCCCGAGCGACATC
Organism: Streptomyces sp. NPDC052036; assembly: GCF_040680495.1. Lineage (NCBI taxonomy): Bacteria > Bacillati > Actinomycetota > Actinomycetes > Kitasatosporales > Streptomycetaceae > Streptomyces > Streptomyces sp. NPDC052036. Next base: position 156,161 of record NZ_JBFAWW010000010.1, read on the forward strand.
GAGTCGCTCTTCGCGAACCCCGCCGCGACGCCGTGAGCAACCGCGTGCCGGTCGGGCGGCGGCGTGGGGCACGCGTGTGTGCGCCACGCGCGCGTGCACCCGAGGCGGGGAGCACACGCGCGTGGCGGACGGTGGCGCGGCTCAGAAGTCCTCGGGCAGCCGCACGTACACCACCGTCGTCTCGATGCCGCTGTCGACGAGCCGGCCCTGCGCGTCGAACGCGCCCGAACCGTCCGTCATCCCGAAGTCGTTGTCATTGATGAGCGCGAGTGTGTGGTGATCCACGCGGGCGATGCCCTCGATCTTCCCGGGCACTCCCTTGACCTTGCCGAGATCGACGACCAGTCGCTTGTCCAGCACCGGAACATCGGAGGCGGCCGGGTCGTCGAGGTGCTCCAGGGAGGGAGAGGTGGTGTCGTCGTCGTAGCGTCCGCCCAGGATGTCCGCACTCCGCGTGAGCCGGACCAACTGGAGTCGAGCCGCCCTGTCGGTGCGCTCCTCTACGAGCAGCCGGTCGCCCCCGACGGCTACCACGGACGAGATCTTCAGCTCGGACGTGTCGTCCTCGCCCGGGTCCACCACGTCCACCGGGTCGAACCGGTACGCGTACTCCGCGGTCACGGCCCGCTTCTTCGGGGAGAAGCGCAGCAGACGGGTGGTGCGCGAGGCGGCCCCCGCGTCCCCGTCGGGGAGGGACAGCGGGCTCTGCAGGGCCATCACCAGGTCACCGCCGGGGAGTTGGGCGAGTCCCTCGAAGCCGCGGTTGATCGTCCGGTGCAGCAGGACGGACGGCAGGGCCTCGACGACCGGGTAGTCGGTGCCGGACAGGTTCAGCCCCTTGGGCACGTACCTCGTGAGGACCTTCCCGCGTGCGGAGACGTGGATCAACGACGGCCCGTACTCGTCGACGAGCCAGAAGCTGCCGTCCTCGGAGCGCACGATGCCCTCAGTGTCGAGGCCGTTCGGGTTGTACGCGAGCGTCTTTTGAGCGTCGTAGGAGTACGGCGCCTCGTCCCGGCCCTGCTGGTTGGACAACCCGGTGACGGGCTTGCCGGAGGAGGTGGTGACCGGGATCGCGTCGAGCACCGTCACGGTGTCACCGCAGACACGGATCTTCACGATCGCCGGGTCGAACCCGGGCACCGGGAAGGTCCGGCGCTTCTTGCCGTCCACCTTGATCTGGCCGTTGGGCCCCCGGTCCGTCACGGCCAGAACTCACCCTTGCGGCCCGCCGGGTAGATGTCGCTCCCGATGCCGCCGACATCGATGCCGTGGTCGTCGTCCACCGTGCCGTTCAGCAACGCGTTGCTGAACGCACCCAGCGGGATGTCCCCCAGCGTGGCGGTGCGCGTCACTTCCGGCTGATCGTTGTGGGCACTCGCAGTGCCGGAGACCGCGAGGGCGGCCAGGACCGCGAGCGGTACGCTCGCGGCGACAGAGCGGTGCACACGGCGTCGACCGGCTGCATGCGGGGACATCGGGACCTCCTGGGCGCAAGTTCGTTGACAGCGGCTAGAGTTGGCCCCGGCATCGAACGCCGAGCGACGGCTCGGTGAACGCGGGACGACGGCCTTGGATCGGGCCGACGCCCGCCCGGGGAAACGCCCGGCTCATGGGCGGGTCGAGCGGCGGTGGCGGAGCATGCCTCTCAGGGATGAGTGAGGGGCGGCTCAGGGTCGTCTCAGGGGCACGGTCGGAACCGTGCGCGGGACGCATCCGTTCTCATAGCAGAGAGCGGCACTGGCCGCGAAGGAGGCGACACATGTCGAAGAACGCGAAGATCGCCGCGGGGGGAGCGCTGGTCGGGCTCATCCTGTTGATATGGCTCCCCTGGTGGGCCGCCCTCCTGATCATCCTGGGAGTCCCCACGGCCGCGTACCTCACGCTGGACCCCTCCCAGCGGCGCAGGCTGCGGCGTGCGACACGCAAGGAACTCGGCCGCTAGCGGTCCGCCGCCTGCCCCGCCAGAGCGCAGGAGTCGACCACGTCGCCACCCGCGGGCCTGCCGACGGTACGGTCCGCGGGCGGTCGCTCGCCCCGCTCCAGCCCCGCGGTGAGGACGGCCCGGGCCGCCGCGCGGTGCACGGACGAGGGCCGCTTCACACAGTCGTAGGCCGCGTCCGAGGCGCAAGGGAAAGGATCGGGTCTGCAGTGCACCCGGCGGACGAACCCGGACGGGCGGCGTCGTACGAGGGGTAGCCCCGGCCTGGTCAGCCATGTCCGTACACAGAGTGCCCGCCGGCCCGGATGCCGTCAGGTCATCCAGACAGGCACTCCGCTGGAGCGCCGCACCCGGCACCCGCACCGGTTCCTGCCGTGCGTAGTGGCCGCCGCCGGTCGCCGCCGCGGGGCCGGGGAGGGTAGAGGCCGGCAGAGCGGCGGCGAGGAGCGCGATGCTTCGGGACAGGCGCATGGAGGGCCTGCGGGGCGCGACGGGAGTGGGATGGCTGCCCACGCTGCGACCACAGAAGCCCACCGGCTATGGGGGTGGGCCATATGACCGGTCCACCCACTTCGCCCGGGCTGCCGCCTCAGGCCGGGCGGACCGCCAGTTTGTCCAGTGCCTCGAGCAGTCCGGGCAGCTTCGGGCCACGGCCCACGGGGAGAACCTCGCCGGGCTTTTCGTCGAGCAGCACGAACGCGATGTCGTCGGTTCTGGCCACCATGGACCAGCCGGGTCCGTCGGCACGCAAGGTGCGCGCGTCGCCCGGAGCGAACGAGGAGCGGATACGCCCCAGCGGCGGGGGAGCGTCGACGTAGGCGTGAGCCTCCGCGAGGACACGGCGGACGCCGACCGGGGACTTCTCATCGCCGCTCTCCCCGGCGTTCTCCGTTCCCTCCCCAGCCTTCTCCGCCGCCTCCCCGGCCGCTGTCCCGCCGTCTGCGGATGCGAAGAATGTGTCGTCGAGCTGCTCGCGCCACATCGCCCACTGGAGTGCGATCTCGTCGGCTCCCAGGCGCCGTTGCGCCGGGCCCCAGGTACTGGTGTCCGGCGGGGAGAGCGGCTCGCGGTCGGTGTGTTCGGGGGCGGGGTCGTGCGGCGCGGGCAGACCCGGCGCCGCGACGGCTACCGCCAGCGGCCAGCCCGGCAGCGCAGCGACGACCGTCCGCTCGTCCGGCGACAGCTCGTACTCCATGCCGCAGTCCCAGGACGCGATGGCCACGGCCACCAAAGACACGTCGTCGATGACAACGGTCCAGCGCGCACCGTCGCCGTCCTGACCGAGCACGAGGCCGTACCCGTCGGCCATGGGCGGCAGGTCGAGCGCCGCACAGGCATCCGCATAGTCGTCGCCCAGCACGCTCGGGAACTGCGCGGGCGTCAGCAGAGCCGCCGTCAGCACATACAGCGCGTCGTCCTCGGCGGCGACGGCGTCCTCGTCCGTCCCGGCCATGCCACCCTCCCTGTGGTTCGTCCGTCGGCGCACCCTAATGCCCACGCGAGCCGGTTGTCACGAGTGCGAATCACACGAGAAAGCGCAGTTCTCCGGCGGGATCGGGGCGAAACGGCCGAGCGGGCGCGGGTCTCAGTGCGCGGGCGGACCGAGCAGCGTGCGAGCGACCACCGACGGCGACTCGTCGCGGTCCCGAGCCAGGGCGATGACGGCCCGGCACGCCAACTCGTTCACGCCGAACGACAGAGCCTCCGGCGAAACCCACGGCACGGCCTCGTCGATGCGGTCCTGGTCCAAACTTCGGCGGCACAAGAGGGACCAGACGGTGAAGAGTTCGAGCGACTCGAACCGCGCCGCGTTCCGCCCCCTCGACGCCCTGTCAACCAGTCGCACCGCTCCCCTCGAGTGAGTCGAGTGTCGTGCGCAGCCAGGTCAGCTCGGCCCGGCTCGTGGCCCGCGCGATCGTGAGGATGCCGCGTCTGAAGGGGTCGTTCAGTTCCTCCGCGCGCAACGGCCGGTCGTCCTCGTAGAAGAAGCTCGAGGGCTCCTCCAGGAAGGCGAGCCGACGGCGTAGGACGGTGGCTTGGGCCGCCGGGTCCTCCAGGTGCCTGAGGAAGGCGAGCACGGTGAACCAGCGGTTCTCGTCGCTGATGTCGCGCTGCGCGGGTTCCGTGAGCCGGTGGCGCAGCGCCTGTCTGCCCTCGTCGGTGAGCGTCAGGACGTGACGCGGAGCGGCCACGGAGCCCGGCTCCGTCGTCCGGGCCAGCAGTCCGGACTTCTCCAGCCGCTTGATCGCGGGGTAGAGCGTGCTCTCGGCGACGGGACGCACGTGGCCCGTCAGCGCGGTGATGCGTTTGCGCAGCTCATAGCCGTGCAGCGGGGCCTCGTAGAGAAAGCCGAGGATGGCGAGTTCCAGCATGCCCGTATTCTGCCGCGTCCCCGCAATACATCCAGTGCGTAATGCATCCATGCCGTAATACATCTGCGGTGCAATACCTCGTAACCGATGTATCCTGTCGGGCAGGTGGTGACCTACAGAAACGCAGAGGAGAGACCGATGCAGCAGGCCGAGTTCGACGGCAACGGGAGCCTGATCCGCTGGACCGAGACACCCGGAACGCTGCCCGCACGCGTGTATGTGCACGGGCTGGGGGCGGCCTCGACGGTGTACAACGCGCACATAGCGGCACGGCCCGAACTCGCCGGACGCCGGACCCTCTTCGTCGACCTTCCGGGACATGGGATCAGCGACCGTCCCGCGGACTTCGCGTACACCCTGGAGGGCCATGCCGACGCGCTGGCCGCCGCACTGGACGAGGCGAAGGTCACCCAGGCAGAACTCGTCGCGCACAGCATGGGCGGTTCCGTCGCCATCGTGCTCGCCCACCGCCGGCCCGATCTCGTCTCACGGCTGGTGCTTCTGGAGGCCAACCTCGATCCGAACCCGCCGATCGGCGCGGGAAGCAGCGGCATCTCTCGGTACACGGAGGACGAGTACGTTGACAACGGCGGCCACGCGCGTGTGCTCCGCGACATCAGCCCCACCTGGGCGGCAACCATGCGCCTCGCCGACCCGCGCGCCCTCCACCGCACGGCCACGCACCTCGTGCGCGGTACGAACCCCACCATGCGGCGGCTGCTGGAGGCGCTGACAGCGGACCGGGTCTACCTCCAGGGGGAGCTGAGCGGCGAACTCCACGGCAGGGAGGCCCTGGAGGCTGCGGGCGTCCGGGTGGTGACCATCCCCGGTGCCGGACACAACATCATGTTCGACCACCCAGACGCTCTGGTCGCAGAGGTCGCGGAGACCACCCGCTGAGGCTCAGCCGTCGCGGACGGCCAGGGCGAGGAAGCGGGCGCCCTCGTCGACGTACGACGTCATGCGCCAGCCGGAACCCGCCAGCAGGGGACGGAGGTTGGGCTCGGCGCGCAGGTCGTCGGCGGTGATCTGCCGGCCCTGGCGGGCCGCGAGGGCCGCCCGGCCGATCGGATGGAAGAGCGCCAGCAGGCCGCCGGGCCGCACCGCGCGGGCCAATTCCCTCAGGTTCCGGGCAGGCGCGGGGAGATGGGCGATCAGACCCGCCGCGAAGACCGCGTCGAGGGATTCCGTGCGCAACGGCAGCGCGGCCACGTCGGCCAGCAGCAGTCGTCCGTCGCGGTCCCGCCCGGCCCGTACGGCGGCCTCCAGCATCGCCGGGGTGAGATCGGCCGCCAGGACCACTCCCGACGGTCCCACGGCCGCGCGCAGCGGCGGCAGAGCCCGCCCCGTGCCGCAACCGGCGTCGAGCACGCGGTCGCCCTCGTGCAGTCCGAGAGCCTCGACCGCTGCGGCGTAGGCCGGGCCGTCGTCGGGGAACCGCGCGTCCCAGTCGGCCGCGCGCGAAGTGAAGAACTCCTGGACGTATGTGTGGTCGTTGCTCATGTTCCGCATGACTCCTCACCTCCATCGGGGATGCCTCTGTGCGCATGTACGGACGAGAGGCGATCGTTTCTGGAGCCGCTTGGGCCAGATTGCAACACTTTTCGAAATGCGCCCCCTATGCGCTCCCTCGTCAGGGCTAACGTCCCCGGGCCATGGGACACCTGGACCATGCCACATTCGGCTGGCTGACCCCCGTACTGTCTTACGTGATGGCGTGCATAGGCGCCGCCCTCGGGCTGCGCTGCACTGTCCGGGCGCTCGGCGCCACCGGCACAGCGCGTCGCAACTGGCTTCTGACCGCTGCCTCGGCGATCGGCACCGGCATCTGGACCATGCACTTCGTGGCCATGCTCGGCTTCGGCGTCAGCGGCACAAAGATCCGCTATGACGTGCCACTGACCATACTGAGCCTGCTCGTCGCCGTGGTCGTCGTCGGCGCGGGCGTCTTCGCCGTCGGCTACAGCAAGGACCGGGGCCGGGCGCTGCTGCTGGGCGGCCTCACCACCGGCCTCGGTGTGGCGAGCATGCACTACCTGGGCATGGCGGCGCTGCGGCTGCACGGGACGGTGCGTTACGACCCCGTGCTCGTCGCGGCCTCCGTCGTGATCGCGGTGGTCGCCGCGACCGTGGCCCTGTGGGCGGGCCTCAACGTCAAGTCGCCCGTCGCGGTCACCGTCGCCTCGCTCGTCATGGGGGCGGCGGTCAGCTCCATGCACTACACAGGGATGTTCGCGGTGAGCGTTCGCATCGCGCCGTCCGGCGAGGCCCTGCCCGGGGCCTCGGCCATGCAGTTCATCTTCCCCTTGGCCGTCGGCCTCGGCGCCTACCTCTTCCTGACCTCGGCGTTCGTCGCCCTGTCGCCGACCGCGGGCGAGCGCGAGGCCTCCGCCTCCGCCCAGCGACCGGCCGAGAACGCCGTCCGCTGACCTGTGGCCCGCAACGGCACGTTCAGCCCTCATCCCGAGCGAGGAGGCCATGCGTACACCCCGTAGGACCCCGACGGCCGCCGCCGGAGCGGCGGCCCAGCCACCGGTCCGGGGCCGGCGCGCGCACGCCGGTCCGCCGGCCGACGAGCGCGTCGACACCGGCGAGACCGGCCGCCCCGCGCCGTCCGCCCCGCCCAGACGTCCGCAGCGGTGGCGTGTACGCCCCCGTACCGTCCGGGCCAAGGTCGTCTGCCTGCTGATGGTGCCCGTGATCTCGCTGCTCGCCCTCTGGGCGTACGCCACCGTGAGCACCGCTCAGGACGTCGCCGGGCTGCGCCGGCTGCAACAGGTGGACGCCACGGTGCGCGCCCCGCTCGCGGACGCGGTCGCCGCCCTCCAGAGCGAACGCGCGGCAGCGGTGCGCTACGCGACCGACCCCGCGGCCGAACAGCAGAGTGATCTCAAGGCCTGTGCGGTGCGGACCGACCGTGCCGTGGCCAAGTTGCGGCTCGGCGACCACAACACCGTCGCCGACGGCACCGACCTTCCCTCCGGGGTGCCTGCTCGCCTCGAAGCCTTCGTCACCGAAGCGGAACACCTGGGCTCCCTGCGCGGCGATGTTCTCGCCCACCGGGTCGGCTGGGACGAGACATACGGCCAGTACACGGGCACCATCAGCACGGCCTTCTCGGTGGGCGGCGCGCTCACCGGTGTCCAGGACGCCGGACTCGGCTCCGACGCGCGCGTACTGCTCGAATTCTCCCGCGCCGCGGAGTCGCTCGCCCAGGAGGGCGCGATGCTCTCCAGCGCCCGTCTGGCGGGCACTCTGGACGGCCAACGGCTGCGACTGTTCACCGGCGCCGCCGACACGCGCCGCACCCTGACCGCCTCCGCCGTCGCCGACTTGCGCGGTGGCGAACGCGCCGCCTGGCACCGGCTTGCGCAGGACGCCGCATACGCCGAGGTCGGCGCTGCCGAGGACAAGATCCTCGCCGCCCGGCCGGGCAGGGCGGCCGTCCAGGCCGCTCCCGAAGGCGTTTGGAACCCGGCCTACGCGCGCGTGCAGGACGGCATGCGGACCATCGAGGCGGACGCGGGGCGAGGCATGGCGCGCCGGGCCGACCCGTTCATCCGCGGACTGCTCACCCCGGCCGGCGCCGCCGTCCTCCTGGGGCTCGTCGCCGTGTCCGCGTCGCTCGTCATCTCCGTGCGCATCGGACGGGGACTCGTCGTCGAACTGGTCAGCCTGCGCAACAGCGCCCTGGAGATCGCCCGGCACAAACTCCCGCAGGCCATGCGGAAGCTGCGCGCGGGCGAGGAGATCGACGTGGACGTAGAGGCGCCGCCCGGTCCGCCCGCCGAGGACGAGATCGGACAGGTCGCCGAGGCCCTGGGCACGGCGCACCGTGCTGCCCTGCACGCCGCCGCCGAACGCGCGGAACTCGCCGGCGGCATCTCCGGGGTCTTCGTCAACCTCGCTCGTCGCAGCCAGGTCCTGGTGCACCGTCAGCTCAACCTTCTCGACAGCATGGAGCGCCGCTCCGAGGACCCGAGCGAGTTGAGCGACCTCTTCCGGCTCGACCACCTGACCACGCGAATGCGTCGTCATGCCGAGAGCCTCATCATCCTGTCCGGAGCCGCACCGGGCCGGGCCTGGAGGATGCCCGTCCCCCTGACCGATGTCGTCCGTGCGGCCGTCTCCGAGGTCGAGGACTACGCGCGCGTGGAGGTACGACAACGTTCCGAGGCCTCGGTGGTCGGCGCCGCGGTCGCCGACGTCACCCACCTCCTCGCCGAGATCATCGAGAACGCCGCCCAGTTCTCGCCGCCCCACACGCGCGTGCGTGTCAGCGGAGAGCACGTCGGCAACGGATTCGCCATCGAGGTCGAGGACCGGGGACTCGGCATGGGGGAGGAGACACTCGCCGAGGCCAACCGGCGCATCGAGCAGTCCGAGGCCCTCGATCTGTTCGACAGCGACCGGCTGGGCCTCTTCGTCGTCAGCAGGCTCGCCTCCCGCCACGGCATCAAGGTGCATCTGCGTACCTCGCCCTACGGCGGCACGACCGCCGTCGTCCTCCTGCCGACCGCCCTGCTGCACGGTGGTGCGACGGAACACTCCCCTCGTCCCTCCGACGCCGAACAACACGAGGAACGCCGGTACGCGCGCGTGCCCGCGAGCGCGACCCCCAAGGAGGCCGTCGAGCAGACCGCGGAACGGCCCGCGCTGGCCCGGGCGACGCCCCAGGCGCCGGCCGGCCCCCCGCCCGCAGTCGCTTCCCTGCGGTTGCGCCGGGCCGCGGACGACTCCGCTGTCTCCGAGGATCTTCCGCGCCGTGTGCGGCAGGCAAGCCTCGCCCCTCAACTGCGCGAACAGCGCGCCCCGGAGCAGAGCACGGGCGCTCCCCGCGTACGGCGCGATGACGAACGCGCCCCCGAACTGGTAAGGGACCGCCTGACGGCCTACCGCGACGGATGGGTACGCGGCGGCGGCCGTCCCCCCGGCCGCACGGCAGGCCCCCTGGGTGACAGCAGCGAAGGAGACCCCGCATGATTCATGACTCGAGTACCAGGGCCACCCAGCGGTCGGGGGAACTCGACTGGTTGCTGGACGACTTGGTGCTGCGTGTGACCGAGGTACGGCACGCCGTGGTGCTCTCGAACGACGGCCTGGCGGTCGGCGCCTCGACCGACCTCAGCCGCGAGGACGCCGAGCATCTGGCTGCTGTCGCGTCCGGATTCCACAGCCTGGCCAAGGGCGTGGGACGCCACTTCGGTGTCGGCGGAGTGCGCCAGACGATGGTGGAGATGGACGAGGGCTTCCTGTTCGTGGCGGCCGCGGGCGACGGCTCCTGTCTCGCCGTTCTCACCGTCGTCACGGCGGACATCGGCCTGGTGGCCTACGAGATGGCCCGGCTGGTCAAACGGGTCGGCGAGCACCTCCGCACAGCGCCCCGGACGGCCGAGCATCCGACGGCCGCCGGATGAGAACAGAAGGCGGTCGGGGATGACCGAGGACAGCACAGACATACGGCATCGGCCGGGCAGCCAGTGGTACGACCACGAGGCGGGGCCACTCGTCCGTCCATACGCGGTGACGGGCGGCCGGACCAGGCCGGGGCCCACCGGCGTGGCCTTCGACCTTATCGCCCTCGTCTCGCTGGAGACTGGCGCCCCTGATGGCGCCGACGACACCTCACTGGGCCCCGAGCACCGCGCCCTGCTCGACCTGTGCCGCATCGAGACACAGTCCGTCGCCGAACTCGCGGCCGAGGCGGATCTGCCCGTGGGTGTCATCAGAGTGCTCGTCGGGGACCTTCTGGAGATGGGCCGCGTCAGGGTCAACCGTCCCGTGCCGCCGGCCCAACTGCCCGATGAACGCGTACTGCGCGAGGTCATCGCGGGACTGAGGGCGCTGTAGACGATGAGTCGTCCTCACACGGTCCGCGTAGACGCCGAGTTGCGCACTCGTTCGGACGTCGAACGAACGAGAACCGATCAGATCGGTCAAATGACCGCTTAGCACCACGAAGTCCGAACGTAGTTGTCATGATACTGAACCCGCACAGATGTACTGAAGTCGACCGATGTCGGCACACCCGAGAGAAGTGATCGATGGTCTCCGAGTTCCCCGACGCCCCCGGGGCCGAGACGGCCGCCTTGGCGTTGAAGATCCTGGTCGCCGGCGGATTCGGCGTGGGCAAGACGACCCTGGTGGGCGCGGTCAGTGAGATCCGGCCGTTGCGCACCGAGGAGTTGTTGAGCGAAGCCGGCCAGTCCGTGGACGACACCGACGGCGTGGACCAGAAGGTCACGACCACGGTCGCCATGGACTTCGGACGCATCACCATCCGGTCCGGGCTCTCGCTTTATCTCTTCGGCACACCGGGCCAGGACCGCTTCTGGTTTCTGTGGGACGAACTCGCCCAGGGCGCCCTCGGTGCCGTCGTCCTCGCGGACACCCGGCGGCTCGAGGACTGCTTCCCCGCGGTCGACTACTTCGAGCACCGGCACATCCCGTTCGTGGTCGCCGTCAACTGCTTTGCGGGAGCCCGCGCCTACGGCGCTGAAGACGTGTCACGCGCCCTCGACCTTGACCGGGGCACGCCCGTGGTGCTCTGCGACGCGCGGGACCGGGACTCCGGGAAGGAGGTGCTGATCCGCCTCGTCGAGTACGCCGGGCGGATGCACACCGCCCGGCTGCTCGACTCCGTGAGCTGACGGCGTTATTCGGCTACGGCCGTGTACGCCAGCACCTTCTCGATCCGCACCCGGACGAGGAGTTCCCCTTCGACGCCGTTGCGGGCCCCGAAATCCTCGGCCCGCTCCTCGCCCATGTACCGGGCACCGAGCCGGGTCGCCCAGTGCCGCACCTCGTCGAGGTCCTCAGACAACTCGGCCCGCCCCTGCACCACGACGAAGTCATACGGAGGACGGTCGTCGTCCACGCAGAGAGCGACCCGGCCGTCCCTGGTGAGATTGCGCCCCTTCACCGTCTCCTTCCCGGTGTTGAAGACCACATCGTCGCCATCCAGCAGAAACCAGATCGGCGCCACATGTGGACTGCCGTCGGCGCGGACGGTGGAAAGCTTCCCCGTGCGGGTGCCGTGGGAGACGAAGGCCCGCCACTGTTCGTCGGTCATCTTCTGTGCCATGTGTCCATCCTGCTTGCCGCGAGCGCGGCTGTGGTGAAGGCTGGCTGATCGGATCCTCCCGCCAGGGGGAGTGACATCACGGGGAGAGAGGACTATGACGCAGAACACCGGACTCAGCTGGCTACTGGACGATCTGACCGGGCGCGTGGAGCACATACGGCATGCGCTGGTGCTGTCCAGCGACGGACTGGTGACCGGTACGAGCACCGGGCTGCGGCGTGAGGACGCCGAGCATCTTGCCGCGGTGTCGTCCGGGTTGCACAGCCTGGCCAAGGGCTCGGGCCGCCACTTCGGAGCGGGCCAGGTCCGCCAGACCATGATCGAGTTCGATGACGCGATCCTGTTCGTGACGGCGGCCGGTCCTGGAAGCTGTCTGTGCGTGCTCAGTGCTGCCGAGGCCGACATCGGGCAGATCGCGTACGAGATGACGCTGCTGGTGAACCAGGTCGGCGAGCACTTGGCGGTGGACGAGCGGCAGCGGGACCACACGCCGACCGTGGATCTCTGACCACGAGGCGGACATCGGCCCGGATCTTGGGCGGCCGATGCCCCGCCCTGCGGCCGTTTGGTGTGTGACCTGCGGAAACGAGCTGCGAGCGGAGTTATCCACAGACGATCTCCGAGATCCGGCGATCGGGCTACGGTTTTTTCCGCAGCGGATGCACACGGCGTCCGCGAGGCAATCCACGGGGGAGACCGCCATGTCCGGACACACGATCACACCCACACGCGCCGAAGCTGCCGGAACCGTCGCGGGCCGCACCTTCCGTCGGCCGTCGCTGGCATTGAGCCGCGCCGCACGAGAACTGGACCTCAGGCGGGGCGAGTTCGATCTCGCCGTCCGGCTCGGCCGCGTACGGACCGTTCCGGACGAGGGGGGAGGGGGCCGCCGCGTCACACGTGCGGAGATCGACCGCGTGCGTGCGGAGGACGGATTCCCCGAAGCGCTGCGGGGGCGGGTCGAGACCATGGGCACCAGGGACGGCGCGGCCCTGATGGGAGTGACCCCGAGCAGGTTCACCCGGTTCGCTCGCCTCGGCCTGGTGGTCCCGGTGAACTGGTACGTGAACCGCTACCGGGTCGTGGTCTGGCTGTATCTCGCCGATGAGGTACGGCAGTTCGCCTCCGAACCGGAGAACGCGAGGATGCTGACCGGCAGGACACCGGAGGGGCTGCGTGGCCAGCTGGAGGCGGGCGTGGATCTGCGGCCCCGTAACTGGCGCGGACGCCACTTGGGATTCGAACTGCGCCAGGCGGAGGACCCATGGGCGAAGGCCGCCGTCGTGGCGTCCCTGCTCGATCCGGTCCAGACGGTGGAGATCGTCCGTGATCCGTACGAGCGGGCCCATCTGGAGCGCCTCCGGCCCGTCCGGCCGGGGCAACCGGCGCCCGAGTCGCCCGCAGCCTCGATCGCGGCACGGATCATGACGGCGCAGGACTGCGACGAGATCGACTGGCTCCGGGCCGAGCTGGCACAGACGCTGATCGAGGCCCGCCGGCACCGGCCTGCTCCGAGGCCGACGCCGGGGCCGCCGGACGGACAGCCCAGCATGCCTGGCCCCCCGCCCGCGGCCTGCGGTGAGGCCGTGGGCGTACCCGAGGACGCCCTACTCGATCAGACCTCGGCCACGCAGCCGGAACCGACGCGGCCGCGAAGCATGCTCGGGTGGCTGCGTCGCAGAGACGCCTGACCGCCCGGTGCGGACGGCCAGGCGCTGAAGTTTCCCCTGGCCGTGGACAGAGGGTGGTTACGCTGCGGGGGTGAGGCCTTGGGTCGTCAGGGTCCGGGTTTCGACCGAGGTGACGTAGCCGTACTCGGGGTGCTTGCGCAGCCCTGTGCGGTTGTATTCGACCTCGACCTTCCTCTGGGATCTTCCGTCCCAGTATCAAGCTGTCCAGGTCAGAGGAGGAGCTTCACTCGACAACCTCACCTACTCTGCCATCGCCCGCTATCTGGACTACCGACACGGCAGATGGCCACGGACGGCCAATCCGCACCTGCTGATCACCCAGCAAACCGCCCACAACACCGAGCCCGTGAATAGGGTCTGGCTCCGGTATGCCGTGCGTGACAGGCAGGCGACCCTCAGCGGACTGCGCCAGGACCGTATTCTCGACGAAGCCGAAGCCGTCGGGATCCCGGATCCACTCCACGTCGCCGCCATCTTCGGACTGCATCCCGACACCGCTCAGCGCTACGTCGACGCCTTCTATGGCCGTGCTGATCGCAGCGCCCCCGAGTAGTGGCGCACGAGGGAGAGCCGACAGCGCCAGAGGTCATTCCGTCGTGCCGCATCGCCGTTCGCCGGTTCATCGACCCGTAGTTGGGACGAGGACCGGCGCGGTTTGACCGCGTTCTTCTGGTCGAACATCAACCCGTACGGCACCATCCGCCTCGACATGGACAAGCGGCTCGAACCTGCGCCGGCCGTCAGGGTGCCCGGTCCGCGCCATGTGGTCGGTGACGCTGCCAGAACAGGCGATTCCTCATCATGACGACATGCGGCGCCCTGCCCGGAAGAGGTATACCGATGCGGCCGCCGGGACCAGCACGCTGGGGGCGACGAGAGTGAGCAGCCCCGGGTCGAGCGGCCCCGTTGTCTCTGTAGTGAAGGCTATGCCGACAAGCGCTATAGGGACCGGGAGCGAGGCCGCAGTGCCGATGATCTTGTCGCGCCTGCTCCAGTGAGGTGCTGCCCACAGCAGCACGAAGCCCGCGATCATGGCAATGCCGCCCAGGGCGAGGTTGACGCCCCCGAGAAGTCCGGCCACCGGCAGCAAGATCAACGGGGCAAGGCTGCGCCACTTGCCGACCGGCAGCGCAACGGTCTCGCCTTCGCGGGCGGTGGCCACGATGGTGCGGGGGTCGCCGAGGCGGTCCAGGACGGCTTTCACCTCTGCCTCGTTGCAGGCCGGCTGCTCGGCGAATGCCACCGTAATGTGCTCCGTCAGATCGGCAAGAAGTTCGTTGCGGCGCTCCGGCGCCAGGGCTGCGGCCTCGCGTGCCACAGCCTCCAGGTAGGCCACCGCAAGCGGGTGCTCGACGGTCTTCATAGTGAATCTCCGGGTAAAGGCAGTGGGAGTTCGGTCGTTTCATCGGTGATGAAGCGGTCCACGGCGTCGCGGAAGTGCGGCCAGATCTCAGTGAACTCCGTCAGTGCCGCCTCTCCCTGAGGGGTCAGCATGTAGTAGCGGCGCGGCGGCCCACTTGGGGACTCCTGCCAGGTGGTGTCCACCAAGCCGTCACGGCGCAACCGGGCCAGCAAGGGATAGATCGTCCCCTGGCTGGTGGCCATCACGTTCACCGAGCCAAGCACCTCCAGCAGCTCTACGCCGTAGCGAGCACCACTGCGCAGAAGTCCCAGGACGCAGTACTCCAGCACTCCCTTGCGGAGCTGACTTTCCGCCTTCCCTGAGCCACCCTTACTTGCCACATCAGGTACCATGCAATACATGGTAACCGGGACGGCCATGTACGTCCAGTCCTGCCCGGGGCCGCCCCAGGCCGGGTATCGATACCCGTGCGGCCACCCCACCGGACAATTCCGTGGTGGATGGGGCCTCGCACGACGTCCTTCGCAATGCCGCGATCCGGACGCCTTACCGCCCCGGGGGGTGGACCAGGTTGCGGACTGTCGGTAAGCGACCGTCTATCGACACTCCGGCCCGTGATCGCGAACCCGCAGGTGAGCACTGTCGACAACTCGCGCACCACGCGAAGATCGACAGGCATTGAACTATGCAGGTCCTGTGAGCCCTTGGGGCTTGCTTGAGCCGGATGCCGGGACGACTGGCAAGTCCGGTTCTGAGGGGGCCGGGGCGCGGTAACGCGCTCCGGCTACCCGACAGTCCGGGGCCTGATCTGACTGACCACGACAATGTGCGGCTCGTGGGCTG
Organism: Streptomyces sp. NPDC052036; assembly: GCF_040680495.1. Taxonomy (NCBI): domain Bacteria; kingdom Bacillati; phylum Actinomycetota; class Actinomycetes; order Kitasatosporales; family Streptomycetaceae; genus Streptomyces; species Streptomyces sp. NPDC052036. The sequence continues at coordinate 171,456 of NZ_JBFAWW010000010.1, forward strand.
AGCCCGGAAGAGGCAGTCACGTGGCCAATCATCGATCGACATGACCACCTATGGGTCGACGTCACACCGGCGACCTGGTGCTCGATCACCTACCCGAATGGGGAACATGAGGAAGCACTGCAGCCCAACGAGCCGATTCTGCCATCAAGTTCACCCTCAAGTGTCCTTCGGAAATGCTGAACTCGTGGCCCTCCAGTGGTGCATCTGGCGGATGAGGAGTCCGCCGCGTACGTCCAAGCTGATGCGCAGGGTCGAATCGAACGCCTGCGACATGCGGATACCTCGCATCGGCACATACCGCCCCTGGTACACCACCTCCCGCATCTCCCGCTGGAAGAAGAACGTCAGCCATACGCCCTTCACGACGAGCACGATCAAGCTGTAGAGGGCGAGCTCGCCGAGGAGGAACGACCAGTGTTCGGGAAAGGCCTTGCGCAGCAGTTGCCCGCCCCCGTCCCACACGGGCAGCCGCCCGTCCGCGGCGTCGACCAGCCGCTTTTTTGGACGGACCGCTTCCGAGGTCCGCGACGCCGGCAGCGGCCGACGCCCACCACTCACGGTGTTTCCCGCTCATCACACCGGTCCCGGTCCACGGGACCTCTCCTTCTGCCGCTTCTTGGCCGACCGTTCCACGCCATGCCTTGCCGCCCGGACGCGCGGCGAGTACCCCGTCGACGCGAAACACCACCCGCGCGCCCCGGGCGGTGCACCCGCTCGGATGTGGGCCGTCGATGGTCAGCCGTGATGACTCCTCAGGGTCTGCTTACCCGACTGTCCCGGCGCGAGTTCCCCCACCTGGCCCCGGGAACCGGGCCGCGTCGGCACCGCCATGCCCGCCGACCGCCTCCCGGTCGAGTGCTTCCTCCTGATGGATCGCGAGCTCAGTAGCCGCTCACCCCCCGCCCGGCAAGGCACGGCCGAGAAGACGGAGCGCAAGTCGGCGCTGAAGCTGGCCAAGACGATCAGCGAGCAGATGACGGCCGACGACAAGCAGCCGGCCCCGTACGTCCTCGACTCCACCCTGCGCCCGGACAAGCACATCAAGCCGGGCACCAAGGGGCCGTACTCCTACCGTCCCGGCACGCCACCCTCTCGGCCGCCGCGGTCACCTACCGCAGCGCCCTCTCCCCGCACCGCGCCGCGGACTACGAGTGGATGCGGGCCGAGGTTCTCTACTCCCGCCTCTCCATGGCCGGCCACGTCACGAGCGACCTCACCGCCGGAACCCTCCTCGGTCACCTGATCGGCGACTACGAACTCGCCGTCAACAGGCGCCGACACCCGCCGTCGTGCTCAGCGCCGCCTGCCGTGCGGGTTTCATCCTCCGACGGGACGGCGCCGTACGACAGCGAGGACCGTGCCGAGGGCGAGCAGGGCACCCAGGGCCGTGCAACCGTGGGTGAGGGTGGTGAGGGAGGCGACCGTAGCGACGAGCAACGGGCCGCCCGCGTCGCCGAGTTCGCGGCCGTGTTCGGCGGCACCTATGGCTTGGCCGGGGCGCTCCGTGGGGGTGCTCGCGGCCAGGGCGGCGAAGACCAGCGGGGTGATCAGACCGGTTCCGGCGCCGATCAGCGCGGCGCCCAGGAGCACCCCGGTGAGCCTCGAAAGCATGGCGCACCCCAGTCCGGCGGTGGCGAGCGGCAAGCCTGTCGCGATACCCGTGCGGGTCGTGAGCCGTCCGTGGTCCAGTGCCCGCCCGGCCCGCGGCTGGCCCGCGGCCGCGCAGACGGCCAGCACCGACACCGCGGCCCCGGTGGCCACCGTGCCCAGACCGGCCGCCCGGCCGGAGACCGGCAGGAAGCCCACCTCGACCGACAGGGCGGCGGTCGCCGCGGCCAGCGCCGAGGTCGGGGCGAGGAACGCCGGGTCGGCCAGCCGCCGGGCCAGATCCAGTACCGTCTGGCGGGCGTTGGGCAGCGGCGGTAGGACCGGGACGGCGAGCGCGGCCCACACGGCGACAGCCACGCCGAGCACCGCCAGCACGGCGAACAGCGGCCGCAGCCCCGTGGCCCGCACCAGCACCCCGCCCAACAGCGGACCGAGGGTGTAGCCGATCGACTTGTGGAAACCGTAACTGCCAAAGGTCCGACCGCGCGTGGAGGCCGGGTTGAGCCGGGCGACCAACGCGGAGGCGGACGGGGAGAACGCGGAGGCCGCGGCTCCCTGGCCGAGGCGGGCCGCCCACAGCCAGCCGGGGCTGTCCGCGACGACGTACAGCGCGGACGCGGCGGCGAAGGCTATGAGTCCGCCGAGCAACACCGGGCGCGCGCCGATCCGGTCGGCGAGCGTGCCGAACAGCGGCTTGAGGAGAACCTCGGCACCGTCGTACAGGGCCAGCAGGCCGCCGAGCACCAGCAGCGAGGTGACCGCGCCCGCGGCAGGACCGCCGAGGCTGACGGCGATCCCGTGCGCGCCGAAGGCAGTGGTGAACCCCGCGGCGTACAGCGGCCAGATCTGCCGGGCCGGAGCCGTCCGCGCCGCCGATGCCGTGCTCACTGCTCCGCCTCGGGCGCCTGGTGCAGCACGGCGAAGGCCCGCTCGGCGTAGTCCTCGCAGACAGCCACGCACTGCCTGAGCCGCTTGCCTGCGTCCGCCGCCTCAGGGGTCCCGAACACGTCGTGTGCCGTGAGGTCCCGATGCCAGCGCCGCAACCGCTCCAGCGACTGCTCCTCTTCCTGCGCAGCTCCCGCCAGACCCCGACCCGATGCCGCGACGGCTGGGCAGGCAGTTTGATCACAAGGACGAGCCAGCGGCTCACCGGTTCCATGTTCGACACATCATGGATGTAGCAGGCGTCACGTCCGACGGCGTACGAGTGAGTGGCGGCGCTGGTTGCGGCGAGCTACGCGGGGCGCAGAGGCCTGCGTAGGCCAAGGGAAGGTGAAGGTGCTCCCACCCGTCGCCCGTACGGCGGGGCGTGGGAGCATCCTGGTGGTCGTCCGAGTGCGCGGGAGGTGTCGGCATGCGCGGTTGGGGCGCGGGGTGGGCGGTCGCCGGGGTGGTCGTCCTGGCGGCCTGCAGTGCGTCTACCGGAGACGGATCGAGCGCAGGGACGTCAGCGGGCCACTCGGCACAGCCGTCGAGCGGCGCACCGACACACAGCTCTGCGACACCGGTCCCGGCTCCGTCCTCGACTGCGCCCGCGAGCGCCGGTACCCCGAGTGGGCCCACGTCGGCCCCTGCGCGCACGACACCGGCCGGGAGCTGTGTCGCCGGGCATGCGCAGGTCACCGTCGCCCCCGGTGACGCACCCGTGCGGCGGTTGTGCGTGCGCCCCGGGACGGTGGTGTCCCTCGTTCTGGAGCCTCGGGTCGACGACAGGCGGTGGACGGCCGTGCAGAGTGCCGCCCCGGTCTTCGTCGTGGCATCCGGCTGGCGGGTGGACGCCGACGGCACCGCCCGTGTCTCACTGCGGTGTGCGGGCACCCGGGGTGGTACGGCCAGGGTCACCGCGCCGGCGAAGGCGCCGGATGTGGCCGGGGCGGCGCGCGCCGCCTTCACGCTCGACGTGAGCGTGGTGCCGTATCCGACGGAGGGGTGACCCCGGAAGCCGGGACCACCCCCGTCCATCGGTGGTGCGTCAGTCGCAGTCGCGCACCCTGATCGTGTAGATGCCGCGGCCGTGCGTGGCCGCGTACAGGGTGCTGCCGTCAGGGCTCAGCTTCAGCTGGAGCACGGCGACGGCCGGGAGGGACCCGACGCGCTGCCACGTCGTGTGGCCCGGCGCCCGGTAGACGACGCCGAGGTCGGTGGCGACGGCGAGGCCGCCGTTCGGCGTGACGACGGCGGAGTCGGTCGGCACGTCGGGCAGGTTCGCCGAGATGTCCTTCCAGGTGGTGCCGCCGTCGGTGGACTCGAAGACGTGGCCGGCGCCCGCGCCGGGGCCCTCGGTCCAGTGCCGGGAGAAGCCGTTGACCGCGAGGAAGACGTGGTCGGCGTCCTTCGGGTCGACGGCGAAGCCGCTGAGGTACCGGTTGGGCACCGTGCCGTCCGCGCCGGTGGCCGGGAGGGTGATGTCGTGCCAGCCGGTGCCGTCCGCGTTGCCGACGGCGATGCCTCGAGCGAAGCCCTGCTCGTTGCAGGGGCCGCACCAGGCCGCGTAGACCTTGCCGCCGGAGGCCGCGACAGCGGTCGCAGTGCGGCCGGCGCCGAGGTCGTACACGCTCTTCCACTCCGAGCCGCTGCGAATGGCGTAGCCGTGGCTCTGCACCCAGATGTGACGGCCGCCCGCGACCCAGGTGGAGCTGTTTTTCGTGTCCGCCGCCAGCGGGGCGATGAAGCGGGCCTCGCTGGTGGCGTTGTCGGCCGGGGCGACGTTGTACGAGGTCGCCTTGCTGGAATCGGTGACCCAGGAACCGTCGTTCACGGCGCAGTTCTGGGTGACCTGGATCGCGAGGTATACGTACTCCTCGGCGAGGTTGCAGCCGTTGGCGGGGTCGGTGAGGGTGTCGCCGCCGTCACCGCCGAAGTTGGAACCCATGACCTTGTCGTTGCTGCGCAGGATGGACTGGCCGTTGTCCTGCAGGCCGCCCGTGACGGAGACCCCGCCGTGGGCCGGGTCCTTGCCGATGCCCACCGAGTAGTACTGGAGGGTGTCGATGGTGCCGTCGTTGAGCGAGGTCCAGTCCGTGGCATGGCCGGAAGCGTCCTGAGAGCCGTCGACCGGGCGCCTGTAGGCACCACCGTCGTTGCCCACGTACACATAGCTCTTGCCGTGGTAGCGGCCGATCGCCACGCCGTGCTGGTCGGAGTGCGTGGTCGGGCTGCAGTTCCCGGTCTGCTGGGCGGGGTCGATGCTCCAGCAGGGGAAGGTGAAGTTCCAGTACGGGCCGACGGTGGACCAGGTGGCGCCGCCGTCCTTGGTCTCGTAGACCTCCTCCAGACCCGCGTACACATGCCGGGGGTTGGCCGGGTCGACGGTCAGGAACTGGTTGTACCAAGCCTGCACCCCGGGCATGTAGCCGGCGGTGGTCAGCGCGGAGCCGTCGGTGGCCAGCTGCTTGTAGTCGGCGATCTTCGTCCAGGGCCCGAACGGCGAGGATGCGCTGTAGATGCCCTCCAGCCCGCTGTCCGGGTTGGTCGCCATCTGCTCGGGCGACTGGTCGATCGCGTAGTAGTGCGAGCCGTCGGCGGAGTGGGCGAAGGTGACCGTGCCGACGTTGTCCGCGTCGGTCGGCAGGTCACCGAAGCCGCTGGAGATCCGCTGCCAGGCGCCACCGGTCCTGGTGTAGAAGCCGTTGTAGTCGTCGCCGCTGCGCCAGCCGACCGCGAGGATCACCTTCGAGGAGTCCTTGGGGTCGAAGGCGATGTCGTTGGTGATGTTCTTGTACGCGGCGTCGTCCTCGGTCGCCTTCGAACCGCCGGGCAGGTAGTCGGGGTTGGGTGCGAACTCCAGCTTCCAGGGGCCGCGCAGGTTCTTTGTGGAGTGGCTCCACACGCCTTCGCTGGTCGCCGCCCACACCTTGCCCCCGCCGAACCGCAGTTGGCGGATGGTGGTGCTCTCCAGCTCGTCGCCGCCGACCCGGCTGCGCGTGGAGAAGCTGCCGTGATGGGGGTGGGAGAGGACGTAGACGCCGCTGCCGAGGTAGGCGTCCGCGTTGGTGTTCGCCTCGCCGGTACCCAGCCACAGCCGTCCGGCGCCGTCGACTGCCAGCGTGCCCGTCGACTGCGAGGGCAGCCGGTCGCTGATGGGCTGCCAGTGCCCACCGCCGGTCCGCGAGCGCCATACGCCGCCACCGGCGCTGCCCGCGTAGACGTAGCCGTCGTCGTCCGCGGCCATCGCGGCCATACGGCCGGTGACGTTGCCGGACCCGCCGCTGGAGTTGGAGTCGATGTCGCGGTAGCGCGGGTCGTCGGAGTTGTACGGCAGGTCGGTGATGTTGTGCCAACTGCCGTCGGTGCCAGGCAGGTTGCTCAGGCTCTGCCAGGCAGCGCCGTACGCGCCGGGTGCGACGATGCCTGGCGAGGTGCGGGCCTCGGCGTACTGGTCCGCGCCCTCGGCGATCTCGTCGGCCTCGTTGCCGTCATCGCCGTCGTCCGCCTTCGCTTTGGAGCTGATGGCGCCCACCGAGTGCGCGCGCTGAGCGGCGAGTTGAGCCAGAGTGCGAGCCCCGAAGGGGCTGCTGTGCCGACCGGACGTGGCACTCGCGGGTATCGCGACGAGTCCGGCGGTGGCGGTGATGGCACAGATCGTGAGCCATCGTCTTCTGCGGGTTTGCGCCGGCACCAGATCCTCCCGTACGGGTGTGGTTACAGCTGTCGCAGGAGACCCGATCACAAGCGACCGAAAGCATCAGACACTTGGCCAATCCTTTGTCCCGAACCTGCCACTTTTTCTGGAGCCGCGCGGTCGACCGGCAAGGCTGCCGTGTCCACCACGCCGTGTGCGTCGATACCGTCAGCCCAGGTCCGGCGGTGTCCAGCCAGCGTGCCGCAAGAGGGCGTGGACGGTCGCGAGGGAGGGTGCCAGCCCGGAGGGCCGTGTTGCGCAGGGCGACAGCCAATGGATGCGTCAGCGGTTGACCCATCCGGCCGGCCTGGCAAGCGGCGCGCGCGACGGACCGGCTGCGTGGGCGGCGCTCGGCGTCGTAACCGATCAGCGCCGACTCGACGGTGTTCTCGGCGGCGAGCGCGGCGGCCGGCACGACCGCGTCCTCCAGCGCCTGGCAAGGCACCCTGACCCCGAGGTTCGGGGTCAGGGCGTGGGCCGCATCACCGAGCAGGACGATCCGGCCTGCGGTGAACGCGGGCAAGGGGGTCGCCAGTTCGTGGATGTCGTGGTGCAGGACGGCGTCGGGCCGGGTCGCGTCCAGCAGGGCGGGGATCGGATCGTGCCACGTGCCGAAGCGGCGGCGCATCGCTGCGAGGGCGTCCGTATGCCGCTCGCCCGGGGGTGAGTTGCGCACCGCGTGCCGCTCGGCCCGTCCGTCGGCGAAGGCGATGTGACCGAACTCGGTGCCCCTCCCTCAGATCAACTCGAAGTCGGTGTCCAGCTCGACCGGGCTTTCGGTGAGGGCGCGCACCACGGTCGACCCGCTGTAGACCGGGCCGGGGTGCTCAGGGAACAACCGGGCGCGCAGACGGCTGCCCACCCCGTCGGCGGCCATGACGAGATCCGCCTCCAGTACGCCGTCCCCGAGAGCTGTCCGCAGCCGGCTGGGGTCGGAGTGGTCGACGGACGTCGCCGCGGCCCTGATCACGAGACACTCGGACGGCCGTGCCGCACGCAGCAGACGGTGCAGCACGGCCCGGGGGATACCGACGATCGAGCCGGAGATGCGCGTGCAGTGCTCGCATGAGCAGAGTTCCCTGTCAAGTCCTTGTGTTCAGGTTGGGGGCCTGGTTGCTGCTGTTCGCATGGCTGGCCCAGTCGATGCGGCAGCACCTACAAGAGGCGCTCGGCGTCACCCCGACCGCCTATTGCCGGACCTTCCGGGCCGGGGGCGACATAATTGGAAGCGGCGGAGCCGAGAGCTACGGCGGGCTCGGCTCCTGGCGCTGAACGGCCGGCCCGGCGTACCTCGCCCCACCAGCCGACCCCCGTCAGCACCAGGGTGAGGCCGACTCCGGCCAGGATGGCCGTGGACGGTGCCACCACCTTGAGGAGGGCACCGGCGAGCGACCCTGTCGCCGCGTAACCCGCACCCGCCGCCGCGTACATCACCGAGTAACCCGCGGCCAGAGCGCCCGGCGGAAGTGCCTCGCGCAGAGACAGATTGCGGGTGAGCATCGCACACGACTGGAGCGTGCCCCCCACGACCAGCGCGGCAGCGATTCCGGCCGGATGAGGCGTCAGCGCCGCGAGGGCCACGCACGCCGATGTCCCGGCCATCAACACCACGCTGCGGGTGCGCAGCCGCCCGGGCCAGGACCGAAGACCGTGGACGAAGGCGCCGAGCCCCCCGCCCACCGCCATCCCGGTCAGCAGCGGACCGGACCAGCCGACGCCGACGCCGCGCTGTTCGAGCAGGGCCGTCAGCACGAGTTCGGCCAGACCGAGCAGTGCCAGACTGGCCGCGCCCATGACGTACACCGGCCAGGCGCCGGTCAGGAGTCGCAGCAGCGACACGCTCGTCCGGTCCTCGCCGCCCGTGTCGTCCGTGCCCCAGTCGGCCGGAAGCAGCCACAGGCCCGCGACCGACGACGCCATCAGGGCGGCGCCGAGGAACAGCGGGACGGGCGATGCGACACCGAGTGCCAGACCGGCAACCGCGGCCGGGGAGACGGCCCAGATGCCGGCCGTCGGTATCGACTCGACGGACAGGGCCTGCGCTGTCGCACGCTCCGGGACGAGGACGGTGAGCAGCGTGCGCAGGCCACCGGTGGCGGCGGCGGGGGCGGCACCGGCGAGACATGCAAACCCGGCGAGGACCGCCGGATGCGCGTCGGGGAACACCCCGAGGCCCGTGAAGGCGGCGTCTCCGACCGCGAGCCCGACGGCCAGGTGAGCGCGGGCGCGGTCGGGGCGCAGGCGCATCCCGAGGACGGGGGCGCCGACGATCTCGCCGATGGCGTAGGCCGTCGCGAGGATCGCGCCCAGAGAGTAGCCGCCGGGCCGTTCGCGCACCAGGAAGACCAGGGCCAACGGGGCCATGGCCACCGGCATGCGGGCGCCGACGGTGGTGCAGGACCAGATCAGGACCTGCTTCGAGGCGACGTCGCGGTAGCTCATGGGACGACGCTAGAGGCCGGTACCGACAACGCCCCACGGGATTTCCGGCGCCTGTGGATATCTCGTGAGCACCCGACAACTCCCGAGCACCCCTTCAAAAAGTCAGGACCCCTGAGCCACCCGCCCCGCCTCCGCGTCCCCCGCCACATTGCGAAGTCCTCGACCAGGCACGTATCCGTCATCAACTCATCCAGCAGCAGCCGCCCTTCCCGGTACAGCTCGGCCTAGAGCGGGATGTCGCGCTGTGGGCGGGAGGAGCCGTGGCGGCAGCCGAGCCGCCTTGTCCAGGCACATCGACGACACGAGGAAGTACCGTCTTCGCCGGCACACTATTGGCACAATCGCTGTGGGGTGCAACGAAACGCGACGAGACGCGGTGGGGTGAGCCTCGGGCCACGACCTTGCTTCGTTCTCGGCAAGAACGTCGTAACGACTGGCCCGCGGAGCGTCGCACGAAGCGACGCGGGCCGGTCGACGATCGGTGAAACCGCAGGTCAGCCCAGCTTGCGGAACAGCCCCTCCTGCACCACGGACACGATCAGCTGCCCCTTCAGGTTGTAGATGCGGCCCCGGGCCAGGCCACGGCCACCCACCGCGATCGGGGACTCCTGGTCGTACAGGAACCACTCGTCCGCGCGGAACGGCCGATGGAACCACATGGCGTGGTCCAGCGACGCCATGTCGAAGCCGCGCGGGCCCCACAGGGGTTCGACGGGGATACGGACGGCGTCCAGGAGCGTCATGTCGCTCGCATAGGTGAGCGCGCAGGTGTGCACGAGCGGGTCGTCGCCCAGCGGACCCACGGCGCGCATCCAGACGGCGCTGCGCGGCTCGGCGTCCTTGACCTCCTCGGGGGTCCAGCGCAGCCGGTCCACATAGCGGATGTCGAAGGGCTGGCGCCGAGCCATCCGCTCCAGCGTCTCGGGCAGCCCGCCCAGATGCTCCTTCAGCTCCTCCGCCACCGTCGGCAGCGACTCCGGGTCCGGGACCTCGCGAGCCGGCGGCAACTGGTGCTCGAAGCTCCCCTCTTCAGGCTTGTGGAAGGAGGCGGTCAGATTGAAGATCGTGCGGCCCCGCTGCACGGCCGTGACGCGACGGGTCGTGAAGGACCTGCCGTCACGGATCCGTTCGACCTGGTACACGATGGGCATGCCCGGGATGCCAGGGCGCAGGAAGTACGCGTGCAGGGAGTGCACCGGCCATTCGCCGTCCGTGGTGCGGCCGGCCGCGACCAATGCCTGGCCGGCCACCTGCCCGCCGAAGACCCGTTGCAGGGACTCCTGCGGGCTGCGACCGCGGAAGATGTTGACCTCGATCTGCTCCAGGTCGAGCAGGTCGACGAGCCTCTCGGCTGGGTTCGTCATGAGTGGGCTTCTCCTGTGCTCACAGCTGGCCGACGTCGGTGACCCGGACGACGGCGCGGCCCTCGGCGTCGGAGGCCGCAAGGTCGATCTCGGCGCTGATGCCCCAGTCGTGATCGCTGTTGGGGTCGGCGAAGATCTGGCGGACCCGCCACAGTCCGTGGGCCGGCTCCTCCTCGATCATCAGCAGCTTCGGGCCGCGGGCGTCGGGGCCGGTGCCGAGTTCCTCGTACTCGTCCCAGTACTTGTCCATGGCCGCACCCCAAGCCTCGGCGTTCCAGCCGGACTCCGCGTCCATCTCCCCGAGTTCGTCGATCCGGTCGAGGGCGGCGAGCTCCACACGGCGGAACATGGCGTTGCGTACCAGGACGCGGAACGCGCGGGCGTTCGCGGTGACCGGCTTGACCTGGTCGGCCTTCTCCTGGGCCTCCTCGGCCGTCATTTCCTCCGGGTTGGCCAACTGCTCCCACTCGTCCAGCAGGCTGGAGTCGACCTGGCGCACCATCTCGCCCAGCCAAGCGATCAGGTCCTCCAAGTCCTCCGACTTCAGGTCGTCCGGGACGGTGTGATCGAGGGCCTTGTAGGCGCTGGCCAGATAGCGCAGCACGATGCCCTCGGTGCGGGCGAGCTCGTAGAAGGACACGAACTCCGTGAAGGACATCGCCCGCTCGTACATGTCGCGGATGACCGACTTCGGCGACAGCGGATGGTCACCGACCCACGGGTGGCTCTTGCGGTACGTGTTGTACGCGTGGAAGAGCAGCTCCTCCAGCGGCTTGGGGTAGGTCACGTCCTGGAGCCGCTCCATGCGCTCCTCGTACTCGACGCCGTCCGCCTTCATCGCGGCCACGGCCTCACCGCGCGCCTTGTTCTGCTGGGCGGCCAGGATCTGTCGCGGGTCGTCCAGGGTGGACTCGACCACGGAGACCATGTCGAGCGCGTAGGAGGGCGACTCCGGGTCGAGGAGCTCGAACGCGGCCAGGGCGAAGGTCGACAGCGGCTGGTTGAGCGCGAAGTCCTGCTGAAGATCGACGGTGAGGCGTACGATACGGCCGGTGGCGTCGGGCTCGTCGAGCTTCTCGACGATTCCGCCGTCCAGCAGCGAGCGGTAGATCGCGATCGCCCGCCGGATGTGCCGCAGCTGCTGCTTGCGCGGCTCGTGGTTGTCCTCCAGCAGATGACGCATCGCCTTGAAGGCGTTGCCCGGCCGGGCGATCACCGACAGCAGCATCGTGTGGGTGACCCGGAAGCGGGACGTGAGCGGCTCCGGCTCGGAGGCGATCAGCTTCTCGAAGGTGTTCTCCGTCCATCCGACGAAGCCCTCCGGCGCCTTCTTGCGCACCACCTTGCGGCGTTTCTTCGGGTCGTCGCCGGCCTTGGCGAGCGCCTTCTCGTTCTCGATGACGTGCTCCGGCGCCTGGGCGACGACGAGCCCGGCCGTGTCGAAGCCCGCCCGCCCGGCGCGGCCCGCGATCTGGTGGAACTCACGGGCGCGCAGGGTGCGCACACGGTTCCCGTCGTACTTGGTCAGCGCCGTGAACAGCACCGTCCTGATGGGGACGTTGACGCCGACCCCCAGGGTGTCCGTGCCGCAGATGACCTTCAGCAGACCGGCCTGGGCCAGCTTTTCCACCAGGCGGCGGTACTTGGGCAGCATGCCGGCGTGATGCACACCGATGCCGTGCCGCACATAACGGGAGAGGTTGCGGCCGAACTTGGTGGTGAAGCGGAAGTTGCCGATCAGCTCGGCGATCTCGTCCTTCTCCTCGCGCGAGCACATGTTGATGCTCATCAGCGCCTGGGCCCGCTCCACGGCCTGCGCCTGGGTGAAGTGGACGATGTAGACCGGCGCCTGCCGGGTCTGGAGGAGTTCGGTGAGCGTGTCGGTGAGCGGGGTGAGCCGGTACTCGTACGAAAGCGGCACCGGACGGGTCGCCGAGCGGACCACTGTCGTCGGCCGGCCTGTACGGCGGGTGAGGTCCTTCTCGAACATCGAGACGTCGCCGAGCGTCGCCGACATCAGGATGAACTGCGCCTGGGGCAGTTCGAGGATGGGGATCTGCCAGGCCCAGCCGCGGTCGCCCTCGGCGTAGAAGTGGAACTCGTCCATCACGACCTGGCCGACGTCGGCCTGCCTGCCGTCGCGGAGCGCGATGGAAGCCAGGACCTCGGCTGTGCAACAGATCACAGGGGCGTCGGCATTGACGGAGGCGTCGCCGGTGAGCATGCCGACGTTCTCGGTGCCGAAGATCTTGCACAGCTCGAAGAACTTCTCCGAGACGAGTGCCTTGATCGGCGCGGTGTAGAAGGTGACCTCGTCCCGGGCGAGCGCCGCGAAGTGAGCGCCCGCGGCGATCATGCTCTTGCCGGAGCCGGTGGGAGTCGACACGATCACGTTCGCCCCCGAGACCACCTCGATCAGCGCCTCCTCCTGGTGCGGATAGAGGGTGAGGCCGCGCTCCCCGGCCCACGACTCGAAGGCTTCGTAGAGGGCGTCGGGGTCTGCGGTCTGCGGGAGCTGATCGATGAGGGTCACGCCCCCATCTTGCCTGGACTCGTACCCGATGGGGGAATCGGATGTCCTCGCAAAGATCACGAACGCTACGCTGTGGCGCCGATGACAAGTCAGCGCACGGGGACAACCGGGAAGCGCTGCAAGAGAAATGGGGCGGGAAGCGGCCATGATGGGACCAGCACACTCACTGTCGGGGGCCGCGGCCTGGCTCGGGGTGGGAGCGGCCGCAGCCGCGGCGGGACACCCGATGCCCTGGCCGGTCCTTCTCGTCGGCGCGCTGATCTGCGCGGGTGCCGCGCTGGCTCCGGATCTGGACCACAAGGCGGCCACCATCTCGCGGTCCTTCGGTCCCGTCTCGCGCTGGCTGTGCGAGATCGTCGACAAACTGTCGTACGCCGCGTACAAGTCGACCAGGAAGCCGGGCGACCCACGCCGATCCGGCGGTCACCGCACACTGACCCACACCTGGCTGTGGGCGGTGCTCATCGGTGCCGGCAGCTCGGTCGCGGCGATCGTCGGTGGCCGGTGGGCGGTGCTTGCCATCCTCTTCGTGCACATGGTGCTGGCCATCGAGGGACTGCTGTGGCGGGCGGCGCGTGGTTCGAGCAGTGATGTGCTGGTGTGGCTGCTGGCCGCGACGAGTGCCTGGATTCTCGCGGACATACTCGACAAACCGGGCAACGGGGCGGACTGGCTCTTCACCGCACCGGGCCAGCAGTACCTGTGGCTGGGCCTGCCCATCGTCCTGGGTGCCCTGGTGCACGACATCGGGGACGCGCTGACGGTCTCCGGCTGCCCGATCCTCTGGCCGATACCCCTGGGCCGCAAGCGCTGGTACCCAGTGGGCCCGCCGAAGGCGATGCGGTTCCGGGCGGGCAGCTGGGTCGAGCTGAAGGTCCTGATGCCCGTGTTCATGGTGCTCGGCGGGGTGGGCTGCGCGGCCGCGCTCAACGTCATCTGAGACCGGTCTCGACACGGCGGGCGGCCTCCCCCGTAGGGGGCCTGCCGGGGGAGAAGCGACGGACCGGCATCCCCCGCCTGTCGGCTCAGCTCGCTGTGTCCCCGTCGGCCGTCCGTTCCGGAGTGCCGTACCGCCGCTCGAACCGCGCGACGCGCCCCTCGGAGTCCACCGTCCGTGCCTTGCCCGTGTAGAAGGGGTGGCTCTCGGAGGAGATCTCGACGTCCACGACCGGGTAGGTCTCGCCGTCGTCCCATTCGATGGTCCGGTCGCTGGTCGCGGTGGACCGGGTGAGGAAGGCGTATCCGGCGGAGCGGTCCCGGAAGACGACGGGGTGGTAGTCGGGCTGCTTGTCCTGCTGCATGGCTGCTCCTCGCGTGGGGGCGGGCACCGGCGGGATCAGCCGGACAGGGAGTCCTCGTCGACGATGTGCACGGCCGCCTCCTCCGCCGAGGCCGCGGCGCCGTCGATGCCGACATCGGTGGCGATCAGTCCGCTGTCCTCGTCCTCGTGCGCTCCTTCGTCGGGGGCGACGAGCCGGCCGGAGCGAGAGCCGCCGACCTCGTTGTCCAGGGGCTCGCCTTCGCCGTCGAGCCAGTCCCCGATGCCGTCGTCGTCCGGGACCGTGATGTCGGGGACTTCCTCGGCGAGGCGCTGGTCCAGCGTTTCGCCGGAGTGCCCCTCGGCCGCGGTCACGCCGACGTGGTCCACCGCCCACGGCCGCTCCGGCGGTGACCAGCCACGTTCGAGGGGGTTGTTCACCCCGTCGTTCTCCAAGGTGTCTTCGGCGTCGAGCAGCCCCGCGTCGTCCTGCACCTCGGATCCGTCGGGCTGGTAGACGTCGTCTCCCCAACCGTCGGTGCTGTCCACGGGGTACCTCCAGATGGTGGGACGGTCCGGGCGCCGTCGTATGACGGCGGCGGACACTGGGTACTGCCGGGCGCGGGTGGCGCTGTGCGGAACCGGACGGTTCGGCCGCGCTCCCTTGCCGCTTCCGAGATCCAGCCTTTCACCCCCCTTCGCCACCGCGCAACGGCAAGGGCGGCACGAAGGTGTGGGGCCTGGGAGCGGGCCGGGTTCCCGGTCAGCGCGCCGGGGACCCGGCCCGCTCCCACGGGCCGGTGGAGCGGCGTCAGCCGTGCCAGGACCGCCACAGGGCCGCGTACGCTCCGTCCGCGGCGACCAGGTCGTCGTGGCTGCCCAGTTCGCTGATCCGCCCGTCCTCGACGACGGCGATCACGTCCGCGTCATGGGCCGTGTGCAGTCGGTGAGCGATCGCGACGACCGTGCGGCCGTCCAGGACACGAGCCAGGGAGCGCTCCAGATGGCGGGCCGCACGGGGGTCCAGGAGAGACGTCGCCTCGTCCAGGACCAGGGTGTGCGGGTCGGCGAGCACCAGGCGGGCCAGTGCGATCTGCTGCGCCTGCGCGGGGGAGAGAGCCAGCCCCCCGGAGCCCACCTCGGTGTCCAGGCCCTGGTCCAGGGCGCGTGCCCAGCCGTCCGCGTCCACTGCGTCCAGCGCGGCCCACAGCTCGGCGTCGACGGCGTCGGCGCGAGCCAGCAGCAGGTTGTCTCGCAGGGAGCCCACGAAGACGTGGTGCTCCTGATTGACGAGGGCCACGTGCGAGCGCACCCGTTCCGCCGGCATCCGGGAGAGTTCGGCGCCGCCGAGGGTGATCCGTCCGTCCCGGGGCGCGTAGATCCCGGCGAGCAGCCGGCCGAGCGTGGACTTGCCCGCGCCGGAGGGTCCGACCAGGGCGAGCCGGGTGCCGGGCGCGACGTTCAGGGTGACGCGGTGCAGCACGTCGACTCCCGGGAGGTAGCCGAAGCGTACTTCGTCGGCCTCGACGTCGTGTCCGTCGGGGGCCACGGAAGCGTCGCCCGCCTGCGGCTCGATGTCGCGCACGCCGACCAGACGGGCCAGCGACACCTGGGCGACCTGCAGCTCGTCGTACCAGCGAAGGATCAGGCCGACCGGGTCGACGAGCATCTGCGCGAGGAGCGCACCCGTCGTCAGCTGGCCGATGCCGATCCAGCCCTGCAGAACGAACACCCCGCCGATCATCAGGACCGAGCACAGGACCGTGACATGCGTGATGTTGACGACCGGGAAGAGCACCGTCCGCAGCCACAGGGTGTACCGCTCCCAAGCGGTCCACTCCTTGATCCGCCGGTTCGAGAGTTCGATGCGCGCGGTGCCGAGCCGGTGGGCCTCCACGGTGCGCCCGGCGTCCACGGTCTCGGCGAGGACGGCGGCCACGGCGGCGTACCCGGCGGCCTCGGAGCGGTAGCCCGAGGGAGCCCGCCGGAAGTACCAGCGGCAGCCGATCACCAGCAGGGGCACGGCGATGAGCACGGCCGGGGCGAGTGGGGGAGCCGTGACGGTCAGACCGCCGAGCAGCAGCGCCGCCCAGACGACGCCGATGGCCAGTTGCGGCACGGCCTCGCGCATGGCGTTAGCCAGCCGGTCGATGTCGGTGGTGATGCGGGACAGCAGATCGCCGGTCCCGGCCCGTTCCAGGACCCCTGGAGGAAGCCCCACCGCCCGTACCAGGAAGTCCTCACGCAGATCCGCGAGCATCCGCTCGCCGAGGACAGCCCCGTGCAGCCGTACCAGCCGTACGAACACGGCCTGGACCACGAGGGCGACGACGAAGAGCGCGGCGATGCGCTGGAGGTGGAGTTCCCGCGCGCCGTCCGACAGCCTTTCCACGAGGCCGCCCAGCAGGTACGGGCCCGCCATCGACGCGATGACGGAGACCGTGTTGACGGCGATCAGGAGCAGGAAGGCCCGGCGATGTCGGCGGAACAGCTCGGACACATAGGCGCGCACGGTCGCGGGGGCGCCGACGGGCAGCGTGGTCGCCGTCGTCGGAGCCGCCGGGTCGTACGGCGGTGGCGCCACGCCGATCATGCGCTTTCCTCGATCCCTTCCAGCGTGTCCATTTCATCCATGTCGTTGAGTTCCTCCAGCTCGGCAAGTGCGGCGGTCTCGGCGTCGGTCTCCCGGGTCACGACCGCGCGGTACCGCGGCTCGCTGTGCACCAGGTCCCGGTGCAGACCGACCGCCGCGACCTCGCCCTCGTGCACCAGCACAACCCGGTCCGCGTGGTCCAGGAGCAGCGGTGAGGAGGTGAACACGACCGTCGTGCGGCCCGTCCGCAGCTCGCGGATCCCCTCGGCGATCCGCGCCTCCGTGTGGGAGTCGACGGCCGACGTCGGCTCGTCCAGGACGAGCACCGGCGGGTCGGTGATCAGTGACCGGGCCAGCGCGAGTCGCTGGCGCTGGCCACCGGACAGCGATCGGCCGCGCTCGGTGATGCGCGCGTCCATCGGGTCCTGGGTGCCCGATGACCCCTGGACGAGCGCGTCCAGGACATCACCGCACTGGGCGGCGGCGAGCGCCTCCCGGGTACCGACCGCGCCCGAGGCCGGTACGTCCAGCAGTTCGCGCAGCGAGCCCGAGAGCAGCACCGGGTCCTTGTCCTGGACGAGGACCGCGGTACGGGCCGAGTCCAGCGGCAGCTCGTCCAACGGCACACCGCCCAGCAGCGCCGAGACGTCCTGTCCCGTTTGTTCGGCGGGGTGTCCGCCCAGCCGTTCGGCCAGCACACCCGCCGCGTCCGGGTCGCCGCAGACCACGGCCGTCAGCCGCCCTGCGGGTGCGAGCAGCCCGGTCCGCGGGTCGTACAGATCCCCGTCCGGAACGCCGGCCTCACGCGAACCACCGGATTCCGTGGCCCGCTCCAGCGACAGCACCCGGGCCGCGCGCCGGGCGGACGGCCGGGAGAAGGAGTACGCCATGGCGATCTCCTCGAAATGCCGTAGCGGGTAGGTGAGCAGCATGACGGCGCTGTACACGGTGACCAGCTCACCCACGGCGATACGGCCCTCGCGTGCCAGGTGCACACCGCGCCAGACGATCGCGATCATCAGCAGCCCCGGCAGCAGCACCTGGATCGCCGAGATCAGTGACCACATCCTGGCGCTGCGCACGGCCGCGGTGCGGACCTCCTGGGAGGCCCTGCGGTAGCGATCCAGGAACAGTTCCTCGCCGCCGATGCCCCTGAGCACCCGGAGTCCCGCGACGGTGTCGGAGGCGAGTTCGGTGGCCCGGCCCGCCTTCTCCCGCTGGGTGTCGGCGCGCCGGGTGGCGCGAGGCAGCAGCGGCAGCACGGCGAGCGCCAGCACCGGGACGCCCACGGCTACGACGACACCGAGCGCGGGCTGGTAGACGAGGAGCCCGACGCAGACCGCAACGACGGTGAGCGCCGCCGCGCTGAAACGGGAGACGGCCTCCACGAACCAGCCGATCTTCTCTACGTCGCCGGTGGACACGGCGACCACCTCACCGGCCGCGACGCGTCGGGTCAGGGCGGAGCCCAGCTGGGCCGTCCGTCCGGCCAGGAGCTGCTGGACGCGTGCGGCCGCGGTGATCCAGTTGGTGACCGCGGCGCGGTGCAGCATGGTGTCGCCCAGTGCGACACCCGCGCCGCAGAGCAGGAGCAGGCCCCCGGTCAGAGCGAGCCGGGTGCCCGAGCGCTCGACGACCGCCTGGATCGCGAGGCCGACACAGAACGGCAGTCCGGAGACGGACAGGAAGTGCAGCAGTCCCCAGGCGAGGGCTTTGAGCTGCCCGCCCAGTTGGTTCCGGCCGAGCCACCACAGGAATCGAGGACCCGAGCGGGCGTCCGGCACACCCGGGTCGGGATACGGAAGGTCTTGAATCTGCATGGCGTCCCAGTGGCTTGTGTCAGTGGCTTGTGTCAGTGGATGGACGGGGCTGCGGTGCGGTGCACGGACCGGTGCGGGTCCCCGCACTCCGCGCGGGTCCGTGACAAGCCGTGAAAGGGTCGCGTCGGAGGGTGGGCGAAAGCAAACGGTTTTCCGGTCCGGAAGGCGAGTTCCGGCCCCTCCGGCAGGCGGGTGAAAAGCGGAGACAGGAAACCCATTCTTAAGAAGATAATGTGACGATATGTCGCATGAGTACGGGTGAGGTGTGCGGTGGGGCGCGTGCGCGAGCCGTTGCGGCGGCCTGCGGCGTGCTGGTGATGTCCCTGTCGGCATGCGGCGGTTGGGGAGAGAGCGGCCATGGCGTGAAGGGGGGTGGCCCGGGCTACGGCGCCAGGGGGACCTCCACGCTCACGGCGGATCCCCGGCGCACCGACCGAGGTGCGCCGTCCTCGGACCCGGGGCCCGGCGGGGGAGCCGTGCCGTCGAACGCGGGAATCCCCGGCGGGGCCGCGCCGTCGTCGGACGCGGAAACCCCCGACGGAGCCGTGCCGTCGTCGGACACAGGACCGGCTGGGGGCGGCGCGCCGTCGTCGGACACGGGATCCGCGGAGGGAGCCACGCCGTCGCCCGATAGGGAATCCCCTGAAGGAGCGTCACCGGACCCGGCGGATCCGAGTTCCTCGGCGACCTCCGCGCCCACCAATGACCCGGAGCGTGTCCCGGGCATCGGTGACCGGCTGCGTCGGCTCATCCCTGACGCATCGCGACAGGTCCTCGCGGTCTACGGGGACGGCGAGGACTCGCCGGACTGCACGATCGTGCTCTACGAGAAGGGCGATGACGACGCCTGGAACGAGATCGGACAATGGCGGGGACACAACGGCAGAAGGGGCTGGACGGTGGACCATCACGAGGACGATCTGCGTACGCCTGAGGGTGTGTTCACACTCAGCGACGCCGGTGGTGTCCTCGACGACCCGGACACCAGGCTCCCGTACGACCAGGGTGAGTCCTACCGGGTGCCGGAGGGCTGGGGCGAGGCCCACCGGCACGACTTCGACTACGTCATCGCCATCGACTACAACCGGCTCAGGGGCACTCCGCCCAACGACCCGACCCGGCCACAGGGTATGGAGAAGGGCGGCGGCATCTGGCTGCACGTGGATCACGGCGACGGCACATCGGCCTGCGTCAGCCTGCCCGAGTCCGGAATGGAGTACCTGCTGCGGACGCTCGACCCGGACTGGTATCCCGTGGTGGTGATGGGCGACAGGGAGGCCCTGAGGGCCTAGCCGTTCCACCGGAGGCCGGTGTACCGCGATCGAGTGCCCCGGAGTGCTCATTGCGGAACGGGCCGACTCCCCGTAGAAACACGGGACATGAGAAGCAGGATTATCATGTCCATGCTCACCGGAGGGATTCTGACGGTGAGTCTCCTCCTCGGCGCGGACCCCGCCTCGGCCGCTGCCTCCTCGCCCCGGCCTGCCTCCCAGGTCCCCTCCTCGGCCACCGTGGCCCCGCCCGACGAGTTCGGCACCGACTGGCACGACCCGCTGACGGCGGCGCCGTCGGTCGCACGGCCGAACTCCCGGTCCTGCGAGGTCACGCTCGCCGAGACACAGTTCCGGGACTTCACCCCCTACCGGGGCACCTACACTCCGCCGAGCGGCTGCGGCGACCGCTGGAGCAAGGTTGTGCTGCGTCTCGAAGGCAAGGTCAAGGGACGGCAGTTCGACCGCCTCGGCTATCTGCACGTCGGCGGGGTCGAGATCCTCCGCACGTCCACGCCGGAGCCGTCGCCGGACGGCATCGAGTGGTCCGTGGAGAAGGACGTCACCCGGTACAGCGAGACGTTCCGGCAGAGCCGTGACATCGAGATGCTCATCGGCAACGTCGTCGACGACACCTACACCGGGGTCATCGACGTCAAGGCCACGCTGACGTTCTACACGGGCAGGCCCGCGCACGCCCCCGACCGTGTCCTCACCCTCCAGAACGGCACGTTGACCACGCCCCGCAACAGCGAACGCGTCGTCGCCGAGGTCTACGCCACCGGCTCGGGCGGCGGCTGCGAGGAGTTCTGGTATCTCACCGTGCCCGACGCGGCGCCGTACTCCTGCAAAGCGGCGGGCGGCCCCTACCGCGAGGTGCAGATCACGGTCGACGGCCGGCTCGCCGGTATCGCGGCGCCGTTCCCGACCGTGTGGACCGGCGGCTGGTCCAACCCCTTCCTCTGGTACGTGATCCCCGGACCACGTGCCTTCGACGTCCAGCCGATCACCTATGACCTGACGCCGTTCGCCGGGCTCCTCGACGACGGCCGGCCGCACCGGGTCGAGGTCTCCGTCGTCGGTGTGCCCGCCGGGCAGACCGGCTGGAGCACCCCCGTCAACGTCCTGGTCTGGCAGGACGCGAAGAGCCGTCATGTCACCGGCGGGTTCACTGTCCATCGGGTGGGCGAACCCGTCGGCTCCTCGGTCTACACCCCCGGCCCGGAGAACCGGCTGGACACCCAGGGCGGGCACCGGTTGACGGTCGAGGGATACGTCGACACCTCGCACGGCCGGGTGACCACCACGGTCAGCCGGACGCTGGCGAACACCTCCGTGCACCGCTGGACGGAGGGCGAGGACCGGGACGGTCTCGACGCCACCTGGACGGACGACGAGACCGTCACGGTCCACGGACTCGGCCCGGCCCGCACGACGCGCACCCATCGCACGTACGCGATGGACGGCACCACGACCGTCGGCACGGACGGCCGGCTGCGTACCGTCCTGACGCTCGGGGACCGGGCCGCGGTCGTCGAGATCCGCGGCGGCCGTCGCGCTGCGTGGTTCCGGCTCGACGACACCTACACCGGCGATGCCGCCTACACGACCACCGTGCCGCGCGACCAGCGGCACGCGGTCGGCACGACGAGCGAGCGCTACCGGCTCCACGGCTCCAAGGGCTGCTACGACCGGCGACTGACGACCGTTCAGGGGGTGCTCGCCGAGAACCGCGACGGCTGCTGACGGCAACAACCACAGGAACCACGGGTCCCGCGGGAACCAGAGATCCCGCGGGAACCACAGATCCCACAGGAACGGCAGATCCCACAGGAACGGCGTGCGGCGGGTCGGGCGCGATGGCTCCCGAAGGTCGCGGCGCGGTCAGCAGCGATGCTTCGGTCCGGCGGCGAAGGGCGCGTCGCCGCCGTCGATCAGTGTGTTGAGCAGCCCGCCGAGCACCTTGCGCTGCTCGTCCGTCAGCGGGGCCAGGATCTCCTCCGCCGCGGTTCTGCGCGCGCTACGCAGAGCCCGCAGTGCCTCCCGGCCCTGCTCTGTGACCTCGATCCGGATCACCCGCCGATTGCTGGGATCAGGCACCCGGCGCACCCTGCCGCTCGCCTCCAGGCCGTCGACCAGCGTGGTCACCGCCCGCGGCACCACTTCGAGGCGTTCGGCAAGATCCGCCATCCGGGGCGGCGAGCCGAAGTGGGCGAGCGTGCGCAGCAGCCGGGACTGGGCCGGAGTGATGCCCAGGTCGGACCGCTCCAGATGCCGCTTCTGGATGCGGTGCACACGGCGGGTGAACCGCAGCAGTTGCTCGGCGAGCAGGCCGTCGGGGTCGGCGGTGGTCATGCGGGAACAATATCAGGGCCTCGTTCATTGTGAGTATAGGTAACAATGAGCTAAGATCCGTGATCGATCGTCCCGCATCACGTCCGATGCCCGCAGCGGCGCCGTATCCCGGCCGCTGCCCGACCTCCGTAGGAGCCCATGCATCCCGAGAACCCCGCCTTGGCGCCGTCCCTCGACGGCATGTCCGAACAGCCGCGGCAGGTGCGCCGCATCCTCCGCCTCTTCAAGCCGTACGGCGGCCGGCTCGCCGTCGTGGGCCTGCTCGTCGGCGCCGCGTCGTTGGTCTCCGTGGCCACACCGTTCCTGCTCAAGGAGACCCTGGACGTCGCCATTCCGCAGGGCCGGACCGGACTGCTGAGCCTGCTCGCCCTGGGCATGATCCTGAGCGCCGTCGTCACCAGCGTCTTCGGCGTGCTGCAGACCCTCATCTCCACGACGGTCGGCCAGCGCGTCATGCACGACCTGCGCACCGCCGTCTACGGCCGACTCCAGCGCATGTCGCTCGCCTTCTTCACCCGGACCCGCACCGGCGAGGTCCAGTCCCGTATCGCCAACGACATCGGCGGTATGCAGGCGACCGTCACCTCCACCGCCACCTCCCTGGTCTCCAACCTCACCAGCGTGATAGCGACCGTCGTCGCGATGGTCGCCCTCGAATGGCGGCTCACCGTCGTCTCGCTGCTCCTGCTGCCGCTGTTCGCCTGGATCAGCCGACGCGTCGGCAACGAACGCAAGAAGATCGCCACCCAGCGCCAGAAGCAGATGGCCGCGATGGCCGCGACCGTCACCGAGTCGCTCTCCGTCAGCGGCATCCTGCTCGGCCGCACCATGGGCCGTGCCGACTCCCTCACCCAGTCCTTCGCGAGTGAGTCCGAGAGTCTGGTCGACCTCGAGGTGAAGTCGAACATGGCGGGCCGCTGGCGCATGGCCGTGATCACCATCGTCATGGCCGCCATGCCGGCCGTCATCTACTGGACCGCGGGCATGGCGCTCCGGCTCGGCGGCCCCTCCATCTCGCTCGGCACGCTGGTTGCGTTCGTCTCGCTCCAGCAGGGCCTGTTCCGGCCGACCGTCAGTCTGCTGTCCACCGGTGTGCAGATCCAGACGTCGCTCGCGCTCTTCCAGCGCATCTTCGAGTATCTCGAGCTGCCCATCGACATCACCGAGCCCGAGCAGCCGGTCCGTCTCGACCAGGTCAAGGGCGAGGTCCGCTTCGAGGGCGTCGAGTTCCACTACGACGACAAGAGCGGTCCGATACTCGAGGACATCGACATCACCGTCCCGGCGGGCTCCAGCCTCGCCGTCGTCGGACCCACCGGCTCCGGGAAGTCCACGCTCAGCTATCTGGTGCCGAGGCTGTACGACGTGACGGGCGGGCGGGTCACGCTCGACGGTGTCGATGTCCGCGACCTGGACTTCGACAGCCTCGCCCGCGCGGTCGGCGTCGTCTCCCAGGAGACGTATCTCTTCCATGCCTCGGTCGCCGACAACCTGCGCTTCGCGAAGCCGGACGCGACCGACGAGGAGCTGTACGCGGCGGCGAAGGCCGCCCAGATCCACGACCACATCGCGGCCCTTCCCGATGGGTACGACACGGTCGTCGGTGAACGCGGACACCGCTTCTCGGGCGGCGAGAAGCAGCGGCTCGCGATCGCTCGCACCATCCTGCGCGATCCGCCCGTGCTGATTCTCGACGAGGCGACCAGCGCCCTCGACACGCGTACCGAGCATGCGGTCCAGGAGGCCATCGACGCTCTGTCGGCCAACCGGACGACCCTCACCATCGCCCATCGGCTGTCCACCATCCGGGGGGCCGACCAGATCGTGGTCCTCGACTCCGGGCGCACGGTCGAGCGGGGCACCCACGAGGAGCTGCTGGAGCTCGACGGCCGGTACGCGGGTCTTGTCCGGAGGGACGCCCGACTGGAGCCGACAAGCTGACGATATGCCAGGTTTTTCCGGTCTGGCGGGATACGGTGCGCCCATGCAGACGACCACGCCGCCCCGCAAGCAGACCGGACTGACGCGCCGGAGCCGGGTCGCCTTCGTCGGGGCGGGAATCGCCGTGGCGGCCGCCGTCATGACCGTGCCGCTGGCGACCACCCGGAGCGACGGGAAGGGTCCGCACGTCGGCCTGGTGATCCCGGAGGGCTGGCGCACCGGCCAGATCTACACGGCCGTCGACAGGGCTCTCGGACTGCCGCCCGGTTCCACGAGAAAGTCCCTGCCCAAGGCCCGCCTCAAGCTGCCACAGGACGCTCAGGGCAACCCCGAGGGCTATCTCTTCCCGGCCTCGTATCCCCTCCACAAGGGAGCGACCCCGGAGTCCGTGCTGCGGTTCATGGTCGACACCGCGAACGAGAGGTTCGGCGGCGGCACGATCACCGCCGGTGCCCAGCGGCACGCCCTGACCGGCTACCAGGCCGTCACCGTCGCCAGCATCGTGCAGGCCGAGGCGGCGACCAAGGCCGACATGGCCAAGGTGGCCCGGGTGGTCTTCAACCGCCTGGAGCGGGGCATGCCGCTGCAGATGGACTCCACCCTCAACTACGCGCTGAAGCGTTCCACCCTGCGCACCAGCGTCAAGGACACGAAGATCGACAACCCCTACAACTCGTACCGGAGCGTCGGCCTGCCGCCGACACCGATCTCCAATCCGGGCGAGGAGGCGATGCGCGCCACGCTCAACCCGGCATCGGGCAACTGGCTGTACTTCGTCACGGTCAAGCCGGGCGACACCCGGTTCACAGCGAGTTACGAGGAGCAGCAGCGGAACGTCGCCGAATTCAACCGGCTGCGCGCGGCGAAGTAGGAGCTGCGCGCTGCGAAGTAGGAAGGGAGCGTCACGTACGACGTCGGCGAGGGCGCCCGGAAGGGGCCCGTCCTGCCGTGCCGACCGTCGCCGCTCCTT
Organism: Streptomyces sp. NPDC052036; assembly: GCF_040680495.1. NCBI lineage: Bacteria > Bacillati > Actinomycetota > Actinomycetes > Kitasatosporales > Streptomycetaceae > Streptomyces > Streptomyces sp. NPDC052036. The sequence continues at coordinate 196,232 of NZ_JBFAWW010000010.1, forward strand.
CAGGCCACGGCGGCTGCTTCTCCCGCTTCGTTCGCCGGTTCCCCGGCCAGCAGTCGCCGAATGTCCCGCACGGCCGCGCGTCCCGCCCGGTTGGCGCCGATCGTGCTGGCCGACGGGCCGTATCCGACCAGGTGGATCCGTGGATCGGCGACTGCGCGCGTGCCCTCCACCCGGATGCCGCCGCCCGGCTCGCGCAACCGCAGCGGGGCGAGATGGTCGATCGCCGCCCGGAAGCCGGTCGCCCACAGGATCACATCGGCCTCCACATGCCGCCCGTCGGCCCACTCCACGCCGTCCGGCACGATCCGGTCGAACATCGGCTGCCGGTCCAGGACCCCGTCCGCGATCGCCTGCCGGATCGCGTCATTGAGCGGCAGCCCGGTCACCGACACCACACTGCGCGGCGGCAGCCCCTGGCGCACCCGCTCCTCCACGAGCGCGACGGCCGCCCGCCCCACCTCCTCGCTGAACGGACCCTCCCGGAACACCGGAGGACGCCGGGTCACCCAGGCGGTCGCGGCGGCATAGGGCGCGATCTCCATCAGATGCTGGGTACCGGACGCGCCGCCTCCGACGACGATCACCCGCCGCCCGGCGAACTCCTGCGGGCCGGGGTACTGGGCCGTGTGCAACTGCCGCCCCCGGAAGCTCTCCTGGCCGGGGTAGCGCGGCCAGAAGGGCCGGGCCCAGGTCCCCGTCGCGTTGATCAGCGCCCGTGACGCCCAGGTCCCGGCCGATGTCTCGACGAGCAGCCGCCCGTCCGTTCCCTCGCGCACGGCCCGGACGTCGACCGGCCGCCGTACCCGAAGGTCGAAGGCGCGTTCATAGCGGTCGAAGTACTCGGACACGACCTCGGACGACGGCCGCGCCGGATCCGCGCCCGTCAGTTCCATCCCGGGCAGAGCGTGCATCCCGTGGACCTTGCCGAAGGTCAGCGACGGCCAGCGGAACTGCCAGGCGCCGCCCGGATCCGGAGCGTGGTCGAGCACCACGAAGTCGCGATCCGCCTCGAATCCCGTGCGTCGCAGGTGATAGGCGCTGGACAGTCCGGCCTGACCAGCGCCTATGACGACCACGTCGACGTCGCGCACCCCGATGTTGTTCACGCTTCCACCAACCGCACCGGGGGCGAGGATCTTCCCGGCCGCTCAGGACCGGCCCGGCGACGGCGAGTGACATCGGCCCGGATGGGCCGCGCACGGTCGACGACGTCTCGCGGGCTGCACCTCATGTACCACCGGACGGAGGACCGGCCGGTGTGGACCCGCCGACATGGGCGAGGATGAAGACATGTCCGATGCCTTCAGCACCCGTGTCCTGAACGTGGCCTCCGGTTCCGGTGAGACGGTCGTCGATCTCACCCGGGAATGCGAGGACTTCCTGCGCGAGACGGCAGCGGGCCGGGACGGCCTCCTGAACGTCTTCGTACCGCACGCCACCGCCGGCGTGGCGATCATCGAGACCGGCTCCGGCAGCGACGACGACCTCCTCGCCGCGCTCCATACGCTGCTCCCGGCCGACGACCGCTGGCAGCACCGCCACGGCAGCCCCGGCCACGGCCGTGACCATGTCGTTCCGGCCTTCGTCCCACCCCACGCGACCCTGCCGGTGATCGCCGGCCGACTCGAACTGGGGACCTGGCAGTCGGTGTGCCTGGTGGACACAAATAGGGATAATCCCCACCGTCAGGTGCGGCTGAGCTTCCTGAGCTGACGCTCGTGAGGGGACTGTAGCGTCGAATTCCGGCCGCACCGAGTAGCGCTTGGCTCGTGCGATCCGCCCGTGAGCGCCAGTTCCGGGGCGCGCTCGCGCGGCGTCATTTGATCCCACGGCCTCTTCGTCCCGAATGAGGCCCTGGAAGATCGCCGACCTGCGGCTCGTACCAAAGGTGCTGATCAGGGCGCTGCTATGCGTTGGCCTGCATCGGTGCTTCGAGCCCTCCATGAGGAGATCATCTCCAGGATTTCTCCAGAGGTGGTGCCGCTGTAGCAGTCGGTCTGACGGTCAGACGATCGGGTCGTATGCGATGTGCGCCCATCCGCTTGTCGCGGCACTTCGGTTGCGGAGCGCTGCCCACCAGCCCGCAATCAGCTACATAAGGTGATGTGCAGTCACATGCCGTGCGTGGCTGCGGTGCGTTGTCGGCGCCCAGGGTATGGCCAGTCGCGGCCGCTCTTCCGGATGAAGCGAGGCGTTCGTGATCCCACATACGGGCAAGCAGCCCAGGCCGCAGGACGGCCGGGTACCGGACAGGAGCAGGCCCGAGCCCGGCTCGTGGATCTGGATGCGGTTGGGCATGGTGGTCCTGGCCATGCTGGCGGGGTTGTCCCTGCCGGTCCTGGCTGCGGCCCCTGGATGGGCGGCCGTCCCGCCGCCTAACGCCTACGTCACCAATCAGGGGTCGAACACCGTGTCGGTGATCGACACGGCCACGAATACGGTCACCGCCACCATCCCTGTCGGCAGCCAGCCGTTCGGTGTGGCCGTCACGCCCGACGGCGCCCACGCCTACGTCACCACTCAGTTGTCGAACTCGGTGTCGGTGATCGACACGGCCACGAACACGGTCACCGCCACCATTCCTGTCGGCTTCGACCCGTTCGGTGTGGCCATCACCCCTGACGGCGCCCACGCCTACGTCGCCAATCAGGGCACGATGTCGGTGATCGACACGGCCACCAACACAGTCACCACCACCATCCCGTTCGGCAGCCTCCTGTTGGGTGTGGCCATCACCCCTGACGGCGCCCACGCCTACGTCGCCAATTTCGGCTTTGGCACGGTGTCGGTGGTCGACACGGCCACGAACACGGTCACCGCCACCATCCCCGCCGGCGGCCCGACCGGTGTGGCCATCACCCCCGACGGCGCCCACGCCTACGTCACCAACGACGGATTCAACTCGGTGTTGGTGATCGACACGGCTACGAACACGGTCACCGCCACCATCACCGGCTTCGCCGCCCCGGACGGTGTGGCCATCAGCCCCGACGGCGCCCACGCCTACGTCACCAACCGCGTGACGAACAGGGTGTCGGTGATCGACACGGCCACGAACACCGTCACCGCCACCATTCCTGTCGGCAGCATCCCGAACGGTGTGGCCATCAGCCCCGACGGCGCTCACGCCTACGTCGCCAACAACGGCTCGGACTCGGTGTCGGTGATCGACACGGCCACGAACACCGTCACCGCCACCGTCCCGGTCGGCAGCTTGCCGGCCGGTGTGGCCATCGGCACGCCGCCCTTCCCCTCCCTGACCGTCACCAAGACCCACCACGGCGGGTTCGTTCAGGGCGAGAAGAACCCCTACAGGATCACGGTCACCAACCACGGCACCGCCCCGACCGACAGCACCACCGTCGCCGTGACCGACACCCTGCCCGCAGGGCTGACCGCCACCTCCCTCAGCGGCACCGGATGGGCCTGCACCCTAGCCACACTGACCTGCACCCGCAACGACACTCTCACCCCCGGCGGCAGCTACCCGACCATCACACTCACGGTCAAGACGTCCTGCAGGGCGCCGAAGCAGGTCACCAACACCGTCACGGTCACCGGAGGCGGCAGCACCCCCGACACCGCCACCGACCCCACCACCATCAAACGCGGCAGACACTGCGAAAAGCAGCACCACCACAACAGCGGACACCACAAGAAGCGCAAGCCCGGCAAGCGGGATGCCAGCCACGGCGCGGCTAGGAAACAGCAGCAACAGCACGACTGACGACCCGCCACGGACAGCAGCCCCCAGAAACGGGTCAGGCCCGGCGCTGATCTCTCAGCACCGGGCCTGACCTGGTGATTCACTGTCGAGATGGCGGGATCTGAACCCATGACACGACCTCTTCGTCCCGAATGAGGTTCGGCTACTGATCTCGCCAGCGCGGATGGCGTTTTCCCTCGTCAGGGCGTCGAGCTGTCGTGGTTTCAGGCGGTCTCCGTCGGCCTCCGGGAGCAAGTTGGCTCCCAGTTGGCTCCCAGAACCCTGGGCCCGCACCAAGAAGGCATGGCGTCGGTGGCCCTACGCCTGGTGTGACAGGTCGTCCACCAGAGGGTCGAGGGTCGCCTCCTCATGGAGCGCGACGCCGAGGACGGTCATGGCAGGGGCGAGATCCGGGTCCCAGTCCGCGCTGACCGGCTGGCCGTCGAGCGCCAACTGAGGGATGCCCTCAGCCTGACTGCGAGCAGCCAGGTGCTCGTAGTCCGCGGTGCCCATGCGCCACGGCAGGGCCGGCCTCGTAGTGACGGATGACCCGGTTGGCCAGAGCGATCCCCGGCCAGTCGAAGTCGCCGTGGTAGGCGAAACGGCAGCCCGTGGTGGCGAGGGCGTCTAGAAGTGTGAGGACCACCATGGCGGCGCTGCCGGACGTGCACACGAGGGGCCGGACGCAGGCCGCGTCCGCCGCGGCTTCCACCACGCGCGGATTCTCGCAGATGTGGATGAGTGTTCCGGCGGGCGGTCGTAGATCATGCAGGTCATGCAGATCGCGCCGTGTGAGGTGGGCTTCGGCGTGATGGTCGGCCCGCTCCCGCAGGGCACGCTCGCGCCAGCCCTCGCCGACGGGTCGCAGTCCGTAGGTCAGGGCCGTGCTGGAGGCCTCGTCCGGCGTGACGGACGCCAGCCGCCACAGAGCGCGCCGACCGGCCGCGTCGTCGGGGAACTCGGTGCCATGGGCCAGGGCGGCGAGTTCTCCTCGGCCGCGTGGGAAGTTGCGCTCGGGACCGAGGAGAACGGTGAGGACTTGGACCGCCTGCTGGAGTGTCCATATCGCCGCTTCGGACGTCACTTCTCTCGGCACGCCGGCCCGGCGCAACAGGTCGTACCACTGCCGGGGCCATTCCTGGCCGGCGAGCGGGGAGGCGTCCAGTGACCAAGACAGGGACGACCACACCTGCTCCCACCGTGCCGCCACGTCCGCGCGGGCGGCACGGCGGTCGGTGAGGGGCGGGCCGAGCTCCTCCAGGGTCTCCCTGAGCCCAAGTCCGGCGGCCGAGGCGCGCAGCCGCGCGTCGGGCACGTCGAGCCGTACGGTCACGGCGGAACGAGTGAGGGGTTCGCCCAGCAGGAGAGACAGGTCGTTGCGTTCCTGGGTGTTCAGCGCGGTCAGCCGGAGCGAACCCGTGGCCAGTACGCGGTTGCTCTCCAGGCGTTTGCGCACGCCCTCCCAGAGGCGGGTGAGCCCAGGTCCCGTCAGCCAGCCGCGCGTCGCGGAGGGCAGCCCGCTCACACCGTCGTCCAGGAGGATCAGGCGCGGCGCGTACGGCGCCGACTCGGCGAGGCTGGTGAAGTGGGCGGCAGCCGCGGCGAAGAGCACGAGGTAGGAGAGCACCCGCTGCTCGCCCTGGCTGAGCCCGGTCCGGCCGGTCAGTCTCCGGCGACGGCCCGGGGCCGCGTCCTCGACCACGAAGGTGTGGAAACGGAACCAATCGCGGTAGTCGAGCGCGGTCCGCAGATGCGCGGCGTGACCGGCTGACGGGTCGGCACGTCAGGCGTCCTCGATCCGGCGTTGCAGTACCTCGCGGAGCTGCTCGGTCTGCTCGCGCCTCCGGAGGCTCGACGGACTGCGCAGCAGCTCTACGGCTGCCCGCAGGTCCTCGTCCACGTCCTCGTCCAGCTTCCACAGCAGCTCGACACGGAGGCCAAGCACGACAGAGACGCCTTCAAGGAAGCCTGGCTGCTGTTCGACAGGGTCGGGCCCTTCCGGTGCCTGCGGCCCAGCCGGAGCCGAAGATCGAAGGCCAGGACACCGTAAGCCGGTACGGGCGGGCGGTGTCCGCCTGGCATACCGTTCCCTCATGAAGCATCGCTTCCTTGTCTCAGGCGCGATCGCCGCAGCCGCGCTGCTGACGACGGCCGCGTGCTCGTCCCCCTCCGGGCGCACCCAGTCGACGTCGGCCCCGTCCACCGCGTTCTCCAGGACGACGGCGGTGCCCACAGGTCTCTTCGCCCTCGGCCGAGGCCAGGGGTTCGACACGTCGGGCGCTTTCCTCCCCCTGATGACCTGTGACAGCCCCCACGACTACTCCCCGGGGCTCAGGTTCGAGAACGTCCCCGCGGGGACCGCCGAACTCGCCCTGTCCATGGTCGACGTGGAGAACCGGAAGATCCACTGGCTGCAGGTCGGCCTTCCCGTGACGGCGTCGGGAACGCGGGCGCACACCCTGACGCCCGGTGCCCGGGAACTCCTGAACGACTTCGGCGAGGCGACGTACGACGGCCCTTGCCCGCCCGCCGGTCACACGCACGAGTACCAGCTGACGCTGTACGCGCTCCGCAACCCCCTGCCGGCGTCCTTCGGCCGGAACACCTCGCCGAGCCAGACCCTCAAAGAGCTGCGGAGTCAGGCCGACGCCACCGCGGTGCTCGTCGCCCCCTACAAGCGGCACTGACCGCAGCGGAGAGTCGGCGGGCGGTCCGGGAGCGGCCCGGGCACGCTCGATCATCGTCGCCGCCCCGGCGCTGCTGCCGTGGCGACATAGATCCTGGTTCCGTGAAGCTCGCGACGTAGCGCCTCGTCGACGCGGGCCAGACCTGTCTTGACGCCCGCGCAGGCCGGCTCGTACGGCAGGCCGACCAGGGCGATATCCGATGAGATACCCATGACGGCTGCCGAACCGGGCGCTCCGCCTGCATCACCCGCGTTGTCGACCAGCAGGTCCAGTCCGCCGAGGACGGCCGCGGCCTGTTCGGCAAGCCGGGCCGGCATGGTGGACTCGGCCAGGTCAGCAGGGGTCACAAGGGAGTTCCGGCCGTTGTGCTGACCGACTTCGCCACGGGCGGCGACCGTTCCTGTGCGCCTGCGTGAGTGTGTGGATCGGTGGGGCAGTTGGCACACACACGGGTTGTTCGGCTACTGGGCATGCCTTGTTTGTCGCTCGGCGTCGCGGATGGCGCGAGCGGCGTTGATGAGCCCGATGTGGCTGAAGGCCTGGGGGAAGTTGCCGAGAGCCTCTGCTGTGATGGAGTCGGTCTCCTCCGACAGCAGGCCGACATCGTTGGCGTGGGCGAGGGCGGCTTGGAAGACGTGGCGTGCACGGGCGGTGTTACCGGTGAGGGCGAGGGCTTGGGCAAGCCAGAAGGTGCACAACAAGAAGGCGCCTTCTCCTTCGTGCAACTCGTCGGTGAGGTAGCGGCGGACCATGCCGGTGTGGTCGGTCAGTTGGGTGGCGATGGCCAGCACGGTGGACTGGATGCGGGGGTCGTGCGGCGGCAGGAAGCCGACGATGGGCAGCATCAGCGCGGAGGCGTCGAGGTCGTCACTGTCGAAGGTCTGGGTGAAGGCGCCCAGGCCGGGGTTCCAACCGCGCTGTTCAATGGCTCGGCGGATCTGGTCGCGCTCGTGGTACCAGTGGGGCAGGCGTTCGTCGGCCTGGAGGGCGGGGGCCATGGTGATGGCGCGGTCCAGGGCGACCCAGCACATCAGTTTCGAGTGGAGGAAGTGTCTGCTGGGTCCGCGTCTTTCCCAGATGCCCTGATCCGGTTGGGTCCACCGCTCGGCGGCTGTCTCGGCCGCCTGGAGCAGGAAGGTGCGGGTGGCCGGGTCGAGAGGCTCATCGGGCGGCAGGGTCTGGTGAGCGGCGTCGAGGAGTTCACCGTAGACGTCGAGTTGGCGTTGGCGCCAGGCGTCGTTGCCGATCCGCACGGGGCTGCTGTTGCGCCAGCCGGTCAGGTGAGGCAGGAGCCGCTCGCTCAGGTCGTGTTCCCCGCCGATGCCGTACATGATCTGCAGGTCGACGCCGCGGTCAAGTTGGGTTGCCCCGGCCCGGGCGAGGAAGCCGAAGAACCGGTTCTTCTCCTTCTCGCAGGCGGCTGTGGCAAGTGCCTGAAGGGTGAAGCTCGCGTCGCGGACCCAGGTGTAGCGGTAGTCCCAGTTGCGCATCCCGCCCGTTGTCTCGGGCAGGGAGGTGGTGGCCGCGGCGACGATGGCTCCGGTGGGAGCGAAGGTCAGGGCTCGCAGCACGCGTCCGCTGTGGCCCACCTCGTCCTGCCAGGGGCCGACATAGCCGCGGTGGAGCTTCGACCAGGAGCGCCAGCCTTCGATGGTGTCGGCCACGCGACGCCGGATCCGCCGCGCCCCCCAGCCCACCGACTCCCTTTCCCACGCCGGCCTGACGTGCAGGGCGAATCCGAGGCGTTGCCCCGCCGAGAGGTGGATTCGGCCGTGCGCTGTGGAGCCGCTCACCCGCAGGTCGACGGGGCTGGACAGCAGCAGAACATGGGCGCCCCCGTACGCCGCGAGCCCGCCTCGCACGGCTGACAGGAGTGGGTGGACGAGTCCGAACTCCGGACGCGGCGCGTAGGCGACCTCGATGTTCACCCGCCCTTCGGTGCAGGTGATCTGCCGCAGGAGCGTTCCTGGGGAAGCGGTGCCGAGCGCGTGCCCGCGTTCGTGCCGCCCCAGGGCAAGGGCATCGTGCAGGACCGCCGTACCCGCGGTCGTGCGGAAGGTCGTCTCCAGAACAAGGGTGTCCTCGACGTAGCGGCGGCTGATATCGCCCGGGCCGGTAGGGCGGATGGACCAGTGGCCGGCGTCTTCGTCGAGGAGTCGAGCGAAGATCGCCGGGCTGTCGAACCGGGGCAGGCACAGCCAGTCCACCGAGCCGTCGGAGGTTACCAGCGCGGCCGAGCGGCAGTCGGACAGCAGAGCGTGGTCACCGATCGGCCGCGTACTCATGTGTCGCAGCCCGTCCGCCTTGGGGTGAACGTGGCGCCGCTGGGACGACCTGAGCAGTCGCCTGCGCGGCAGGTCTCTCCAGGTGCCTGACGAGTGTCATCGATCCCAGCCTCCCTGCACAGCGGATTCACCCTTACCCAATCAGCACAGTCGGTGGACCGCACGTGCTGGCCGCCGGCGGTTGCCCCTACCGGGTGGCACGACCTGGTGCCGCGCCCCCGCTTGGCGCCTGGTCGGCGTACGTCGTGTCTCCTCGCCATCGCGTGATCAGACCCGCCCGAGCAGCGACGTCCCCGAAGTTGAGTCCTGGCGGCCGAGGGCGAGGAAGCATCGGTGGCCGCGTCTCCACTGGTCGGTGACGCTGAGGGCAAGGTCCCCGGCGATCCTGTGGAGCGCCGGTGCTCCCAGGCGTGCCCAGGGAAACGGTGGCCCCCCGTGGCCGTGGATGTCTTCGAACCGGGCGGTGCAGATCTCGTCGACATCGTCGGGGTCGACCTCGACGAGGAGAACACCCGTCGGGGCGGTGAGCTGGATGCAGCGGTACAGCAGGGCATGTGGGTCACCGTCGATACCGATGTTGGCGTCGATGAGCAGGGCGGTCTGCCAGCCTCCCTCGGCCGGCAGCCGGTCGAACACCGATCGGCACAGCGCGATTCCGCCGAGAGCGATGGTATGGGCCACCGCGCGGGGAGCCACATCGACGCCTACCGCGAAGACTCCGCGACTCAGGAGTGCTCTGCACAGCCGGCCCGGTCCGCAGCCGACGTCGAGAACGGGGCCGACGCAGCGATTGAGCACGGATTCGTCGGCCAGGGTGGGCTGCGCGTACCAGCGATGCACAGGCATCCGGATCCGGCGCCCGTCCCCCAAGCGGAGATACACCGGTCCGTGGCGGGTCCGCAGGGCGAGTGCAAAGGGGTCTCCACCTGTGCAGGACCACCCGTCCTCGTCGGTCGTCACGGCGCCGCGTCGCGTCCTGGTGCGGGGCGTTCCTCGTCGGCGCGGGCGGCCCGCCGGACGCGGCGGAGCTTGAGGGCGAAGGCCAGTGCGGAGGCGGCGAAGAGCACGGCGGTGATGGCCAGCCACCGGCCGAGGTAGACGTCCATGGACAACCGGGTAGCACCCGGGTAGGGGGTCGACATGGCGAAGATGAGGGGGAACCAGACGAGCAGGAGCACGCCGGAGAGGAAGACCGGCACGCGCAGGTAGTTGATCCACGGCGGTTGTGGCATGCGGGTGACGCGATGCCGCAGGACAGCGTGTGCCGACAGGTCGGCGAGTGAGTACAGGGGCAGCAGGATCAGGTCGTGGAGGATCGCCGCACCGACGAACCAGAGCGCGACGTCGAGGGGGCGGACGGCGAAGAGGCGTACCAGGGCGTAGCCGGTGATGGCGAACGAGGCGATCAGGACGAGAAGATGGAGGGGTCCGGAGCCGTACCAGCGGACGAAGCGCGCCATGGTCAGGTCCTGAAGGTGAGCCGGTGCACCCACTTGGTGTTGTTCACGCCGGGGTTGGCCGGGACGATGACACGGGCCGGGTAGCCGTGGTCGAGTGAGAGGTCCGCGCCGTTGACGCGCAGGGCTAGCAGCGATCGGAGGTCGTGGATCTGGTTGCCCCGCAGTACCACCGAGCTGTAGGGGCCGGGTGGTTGGACGGACTCCACCAGGACGCTTCCGGCGTCGGGGAGGCCTGCCTTGGCGGCGAGGTCGGCCAGCCGAAGGCCGCTCCATTGCTGATCGGGGGTGGACCATCCTTCCACGCAGGCGATCGGCAGCTCGGCGGCATGCTGGGGCATCGCGAGGAGTTGTGCGCGGGTGAAGACGAGCGCCGGACCGGGGCCATGGATCTCCAGCCGCCAGTCGGGTCCCACGTGCGCGGGAGTGACGCCGACGGAAGCCGCGGTCTTGTTGATCTGGAAGCCGTTCGGGCCGCTGCCCGGAGTACGGTTGTGGGGCGCGAGAAGGGCGGTGTTGCGCAGCCAGCCGCCGATGCTCTGTCCCGCGGTGACCACCAGGAGGAGTAGCGATCCGCCCCCCACCATGGCGAGCGCGCCGCGCCGGGTCATCGTCGGCGGCCCGGGAGCGATCGGAACCAGGCCGTCGGGGTCGGGGGGCTCGGGCCGTGTGTGGGCGAGGTCGGTGCGCAGTTCCGCGGCCAGGCTGCGGGAGCGCAGGGCGCGGGTCATACGGCCGAGTCTGAGGCACACGTGCACGACGAAGGCGGCGATGAACACCCAGGCGCCGTAGAAGTGCAGGGTGTAGAAGGAGCCGGGGAAGACGTAGAAGAGCTGGATGTTGATGATGCCGGTGACGAATTCGAAGATCACCCCGCCGACCAGCATGAGCAGGGACAACCGCTCCAGTCCGTGAGCGATGCTGCGGACCGGCAGCCACTCGAACAGCTTCGGGATCACTGACCACAACTTGGCCAGCAGCACGGGCACGAGGACTACGCCGAGCGTCACGTGCACGCCTTGGGTCAGCCGGTACAGCCAGTACGGATCTGTGGGCCAGTCAAAGAGGTAGAAGCCCAGCAGGCCCTTGTCAGGGGTCTGGTCGTTGATGCGGTCGAGTCCCGGGTTGTAGGAGGCGTAGGAGAGCATCCCGGTGACGAAGATCAGCGGGATGCCGATCAGTAGCACCAGGCCGAACACGGACGTCAGCCAGGGCCCGCGGATGGGACTGCGCCAGAAGCCGGGACGGAACGGCCCCGGGGGCGGGGGAGTCTGCTCGACCTGCCGCACGAGGGTCCGGGTACGAGCGGCCCCCTTGGTGGCCCGCGCCTCCGCGGCAGCGCGAATGCGCTCGAGGCGTCCCTGCGCCTTGCCCTCATCCGAGCTCGGGCGCTGCGGCCCTCCGGAGCCCGATTTCGGCGGCCGTCCGCCACCGTCCATCGGCTGCCTCCTCTGTCCCCGGGGCGACTCGCAAAGGGTGGTTCAAACCCCACCGCGCCGTCAGAACCAGTCATCGGTCATAAACTGACACAGATCGGGCGGCTTGTCCGTGTCTGGCGTGCATGCAGGTGTCCGTCGCCAGCCGAACGGCGGTCACAAACTGACACAGATCGGGCGGCTTGTCCGTGTCTGGCGTGCATGCAGGTGTCCGTCGCCAGCCGAACGGCCGAACCGGTGCTCCGCACGGCTCGACGGGTTGCGCGGTGGCCTCATGATGGTGGGGTGCGACGCCTCAGCGCACGGCGCAGCGCCTCCACCCGGCCCCGTTGTACGGCGCTGACCAGGGAAGTGTTCTGGTTCGTCGTGATCGGCGTCGCCTCCACAGTGGCCCAGGCCTTGCTGTATTGGGTTCTGCGTCACTGGTGGCCGCCCGTCCTGGCCAATTTCGCCTCCCTTCTTGTCGTCACCGTCCTCAACACGGAGGCCAATCGCCGGCTGACCTTTCGCGGGTCCGCGGTTCGGGTCCTGCCGGCGCACCTGGCCGCAGGCGGCCTGTTTGTCCTGGCGTACCTGGTCACCTCGGGCGCTGTCCTGCTCTTCCGCCACTACCGGCACACGGCCTCACCAGCGGCGGAGACCCTGGTACTCGCACCGAGCTTCGCCCTGGTCACCGTGGTGCGCTTCACCGTCCTGCGGATGGTCGTCTTCAGACGCCGCCACCGATGACCCTCTCGCGCCCGATGCGGCCGACAGGCCTGCCCTCACGCGCTGTTCCGTCGCCGGTCTCCGCCGCCATGCGCGCGCGCCCGGACGAGTGCACCAGCGAGCACCGTGACGGCGGCCAGCCCGTAGGCAGAGACCTGGACGCCATGCCACTGGAGTGCGTCCGCGACATAAAGCATGGTGCTTGCGGCGGCGACGGCGAGCCACTCCCAACGGCCACTCATTGCCGCGAGGGCCACGACGAGCAGCGCATACCAGTAATACGCGGGTGAGGTGACCAGCAGTGCAATGCCCGTGACCAGCAGCGATCCGTGCCACGGTCGCTCTGGATCGCTGCGCCGCAGGACGTACAGGGCGCTGAGTGCGACTACTGCGACAGCGGCCGGACCGGCCCACGGGTCCGGCAACACCAGGCGCAGCAGCGCGAACCGGCCAACGTCACGTGGCTCGTACCCCTCCTCCCGCAGATAGCCGGGAAGATAGCCCAGGACCGCGGAACCGGACGCCAGCAGGTATGGAAGATAGGTGAGCGTCACAACACCAACGGCGGCGAGCAGCACGCTCGCCGTTTCCCGTAGCCGGGCACGCGGGCCGCGCTCGGGGGCCAGCACCCCCGACAGTGCACCCGGAAGGGCGAGTACGGGCAGGAGTTTGACGGCGATCGCCGCCCCGAGCAGCGCTCCACGGAGTGCTCCCGCGGCCGTGCCGAGCGCGGCCACCGTGAGCAGTACTCCGAGAGTGTCCACATGGGCGTCGTTGACCGCGGCGAACGGCACCGCCGGGCACCATGCCCACAGCGCCACCCACCGCGTGTCACCACACGTACGCTGCTGCACCAGCAGCAGCGCCACCGTCGTGGCGACGGCGAGCACCGCACCGGCGAGTTGCAGTGGCTTGTGCCGCTCGCCTGCCGGGGATACGGCGTGCACCAGCAGGAACCACCCCTCGGCCACGGGCGGATAGATCGTGCGCTCGGACGGCCTGTTGACGTGGGTGCACACACCCGACACTGGGTGGAGGTCCCACCCACGGCACGCGGTCCCGTCGGGGAAGAGCCACGGATCGCGCAACCGGACAAGCTGCGGCGCGTCCGGCGGGTAGGCGTACGGGGAGACTCCCGCGGCGTGTACGCGGCCGTCCCACGCGTAGCGGTACATGTCGTCGCTGGTGCGTGGCGGAGCCGAGACCGCCGCCGCGCACAGGGCGATCCCGCCGGCAAGGATCAGCGCCACGGAGGTCCGCACCGGCACGCTCCGCACCACCCACGCCGCGCCGGCGAACAGCACCCATGCGGCGGCGTACCAATACAGCAGCGCAGCCGGATGGCCGAGATCACCGCCCATGCGGACGGTCGCCGCGACGACGGCAGTGAGGGTGACGAGGAGCGTGATAACGCAGAGCGTGCGTACTCCCACCCCGCCACAGTGGCAGCCGCGAACGCGCCGGACGGACTCGCCGCGCCGTGTGTCCGCATCCGGCCGCAGCCTTGATGGCGTGCTGATACTCGTCACGGGAGGGGCGCCCACCCCGGGACCGTCCGGCCCGGCCCGCGCACCCCGTACGCCGGGGTGGCCTCGCTCTTCCGCTCCGCGATCGCCCGTGGCGAGCCGCCCCGAGTCTTCGAGGACGGCGGTCAGCGCCGGGACTTCGTCCACGTCGGGGACGTGGCCGCCGCCAACCTGGCGGTGCTCGGCGCGGTCGGTGCCGCGACCCCGGGCGGCACGCCGCGCGCCTACTACGTCGGAAGTCGGAAGTGGGAGCCCGCGCACCGTGGGGGAGATGGCCACCGCTCTCTCCGCGGCCTTCGGCGGGCCCGAGCCGGTGGTGACCGGCGAGTACCGGCTGGGCGACGTACGCCACATCACCGCCTCCTCGTCACGGCTGCGCAAGGAGCTCGGCCGGCTGCGCCAGGTACCGTTCGCCGACGACATGCACGAGTTCGCGAATGCCCCCTGCGCGGCCGGGCCTCGGTGCCTCGGTGGGCGTGCGGCAGATGGCCTCGAATCCGCGGCCGCCGGGACCGTTGCGGCTGGCATCGGCCCCGGAGCGCCCGGTGCCTGAACCCGGCACCGCCATCGAAGACCGCGACGACACCTGCCCTCGCCGCACGGCAACGGCGCGTACCTGGTGCCCCGGACGTACCATCCCATTTCCCCTCATACGCTGAGATCCGTACGCTGAAAGACGTGACCGAGAGGCATCGGCCCCTGGTGGACGTAGTGCTGCCCTGCCTTGACGAAGCAGCCGCCCTTCCCTGGGTGCTGGAGCGGATACCGCCCGGCTGGCGTGCCGTGGTCGTCGACAACGGCTCGACCGACGGCTCCGCCGAGCTCGCCGCGTCGCTGGGCGCGCACGTCGTGGGCGAACCGGTGCGCGGCTTCGGCGCCGCCTGTGCGGCCGGGCTGCGCGCCGCCACCGCGCCCGTGGTCTGCTTCTGCGACTGTGACGCCTCCCTCGACCCAGGGCTGCTGCCGTCATTGGCCCATGCCGTCCTGGACGGCGAGGCGGACCTGGTCCTCGGGCGGCGCAGGCCTACGTCACGCGGCGCCTGGCCGGTGCACGCCCGGCTCGCCAACCGCGAGCTGGCGCGGCTGATCCGCCGCCGCACCGGTCTGCGCCTGCGCGACCTCGGCCCGATGCGGGTGGCCCGCCGGGAGGACCTGATCGAGCTGGGCCTCAATGACCGCAGGTCGGGCTACCCGTTGCAGATGGTCCTCCGCGCTGCCGACGCCGGATGGCGGGTGCGCGAAGTCGACGTGCCGTACTACCCGCGCGCGGGCCGTTCCAAGGTCACGGGCACCTGGCGTGGCACCTGGTGCGCGGTGCGTGACATGCGCGCCGTCCTCAGCGAGCCGCCCCGGTGTCCGGCGGAAGCTTCCCGGTGACCGGCCTGCTCGGGCTGACCGCGCTGTTGGTGATAGCCAAGGAGCCACGGCCTGGGCACGTCAAGACCCGGCTCACCCCGCCGTTCACCTCTGCCCAGGCCGCCGCCCTCGCGGAGGCTGCGCTCACCGACACCCTGGAGACCGTGCTGCGCTGTCCGGCCCGCCGCCGGGTGCTCTTCCTGGACGGCGTGCCGGGACGCTGGTTGCCCCCCGGCATCGAGGTGATCCCGCAGGCGTCCGGCGGCCTGGACGAGCGGCTGGCTGCGGCCTTCGCCGCCGTGGCGGACGGCCCCGCCCTACTGGTCGGCATGGACACCCCACAGCTCACCCCGGCGCTCCTCGCCCCCGTACTGGATCCCGGAGCGTGGCGGGAGTGCGACGCGTGGTTCGGCCCGGCGGAGGACGGCGGGTTCTGGGCGCTCGCTCTGGCCGCGCCCGACCCGGCGCTGCTGCGAGGCGTCCCGATGTCCACCGCGTACACCGGCGCCGCCCAGCGCGACCGCCTTACCGGGGCGGGCCTTCGGGTGTGCGACCTGCCGCTCCTGCGCGACGTGGACACAGCGCCGGACGCGGCCGAGGTGGCGGCCGCGGCGCCGGGATCGAGGTTCGCCGCCCGCTTGGAGTACTACTCTCGCGGCGGTTTGGTCTCCTGAGCCGTCGTCGGTCTTGCTGCCCTGCGGCGCCGGTGGCCTCGTCGTCTCGGCGGGTGGCCGAGTCCGCGAGAACCCGAGCGTCCTCGCTGCTGCGGCGGACGCCCTCGGGCCTGCCCGTCCCTGATCTGTCTCCAGGGCCAGCCGTCGGCCGCCGCGCTTGCCCCGCTGCGCCACCTGCATGGGAAAGGAGCGGTCCTGCGCTATCACGGCAACCTCGACGCAGCCGGTGGCCGTGTGGGTGGGCAGCAGCGCGGCCGGCCGACGCAGGGCGGTAGGCGTCCGGGAGGCCGAGGTCGGCCTCGGTGACGCACCGGGCCTATTCAGCCCAGGGTTCGAAGCCGGTCCGAAGGATGGCGTCGAGGGATACGCGCAGATCGGCTGCGTCACCGGTGCCGAAGCGCTCCTCGAACCGGTCTTGCACTGCTTGCCACAGGGGCAGTGCCGCCTTCAGTCGGGACATCCCGTCCGGCGTGATCGTGACGATCCGGGCACGACGGTCGGCTGCCGATGTCTCGACGGTCACCAGGCCCTCCCGCGCGAGCGGCTTCAGGTTGGAGGCCATCGTCGTACGGTCCATGGCGATCACGTCCGCGAGGCTGGTGATCTTCATTTCTCCTGCAGCGCCGAGCTTCTGCAGGATGCTGAACTGCGTTGCACGGAGACCGGCGGGCGCCAGAGCCTTGTCGTACGTCGCGCCGAGGTACCGGGCCGCCTTGCGTAGCGCCAGGTTGTTGCATAGGTCGTCGCGGTTCGTCGCCGTAGCGGTCATCGTCTCCTCCAGAGTTTTCCCGTCCAGGATACGAGCATGTACTCGCTTGCGTGAAGGGGTCCCGCGACCGGTTCCAGGATGCAGGTCCTGTCCGACGCGAACGGCTGTCCCTGCACGTCGGAGACTTTGCGGCCACCGCCCATGCAGCCTCGGGCCGGGGCGACGGCCGCCGGGAGTGTATGCGGCAGCGACGGCGGGTGCGGGCGCACCGCATCGGCTGCGGTGCGCCCACCGAAGGCGTGAGGACGGAACCTGGGTGCCGTGACGCCACGGGGTAGGGCCGTCGTGTATACGCAGTCTCAGGACTCGTCGGCGAGGAAGTGCTCGGCAAGGGGGCCGGTGACTTCTCGTGCATCTCGCGGGAGAAGAGCAGCATCGCGTTGCGTGGCTGGTGGTTCACCACGAGTTTCTGGCACTCGCCGACCTCGTTGCGGGCAACCGTGACGACAACGTGGAGGGCCTGGCCTTGGACCCGACTGGTGTACTTCTCGATGAAGCCGTTGTCGCCGTAGTCGCCGGTGAAGGTGAAGTCCTGGAACTCGCACAGTTCGCGGGCGGCTGATACAACCGCGTGGACGGCCTCCGGACCCTGAATGGGGTTACCGATGCAAGCAGTACCGCAGACCCACGACGGTGCCGAAACGACGCGCCGCGCCCGGGTCGGCAAGCTGCCGGAGCGAATCCGCCCAGAGGAGACGGTGGCGGAACGACCGGCCACGGTGCCGGACCCGGCGAAGAACACGTACAACGCCGTTGAGTGGCTCGTGCGTGATTGCCTGTGAGCCGTCGACCGAGCAAGGGAGAACCGCGATGAACATGCCCAAACCGCTCATGGCAGTGTCGCTGGCGGTGCTCTCGCCGGCCGTCGCTCTGGGCTGCTTCGCCCAGGTGTTCTGACCGCCCGGCCCACGGCGCAGGGTGCTGCTGGGCATGCCCGTGCGCCGGCCGCTCTGCGGGCCGGAGCCTTCGGGATCGCCGCCCGGGGAACCGCAGTCGAACGGCCCGTCTGCCTCGGTACGGTCCCCGCACCCAGCCAGGTCAAGCGTGACACGTTCCATGCCAGACGTCTTCGGCTCGGCCGCCACACCGTCCCGGACGTACTGGTCGTCAAGGAAACCGTGGACGAACACCACGGCGAGGCCGCCGTCGCCCCGCCGGCGGAACCGCACATCACTCCTCCCGGTCCGTTCGGTCTTCAGGTGCGTGCCCACCTGCAGGCGGTGGACGTGGCACCCGACGGGGACCAGTCCTTGGTGTCGATCGGGGACCAGCCGGCCGGGTGTGCGTCCAGGCGCTGCATCCGGCGGCCGTTCCGGGCCGCGAGCAACTCCTCGCCCAGGGGCGTGGTGAAGACGTTGTCGACCAGGGTGTATTCGGCGGCGAGGCGACCGACGGCGGGCAGTGCGGCGGTGTCGATTCGCCCGCGCTCCAGGTACAGATCGTCCCTGACGCGGAACCGCACCACCCTGCCCCACACCACGTGGTCGACGTTGTCGTCTCCGACCGGAATGATGCGGTCGACGACGCACTCGAACGAGATCGGCGCTTCCTGGTTGAAATGCGGCACGGGGACAGTGCGGCATCCCGTGCGTCCATAGCCGGAGGGCGAGTGGTGAGGCGGCGCCGGACCAGAATCCGAAGGTCGGTGTCGGCGCTTGGAAATGCGGGGGCTGCACACCACGGGCGCCCAGGGCGCCAGGGGGACAGCCCCCACGCCCCGCGAATGCGTGGGGGGACAGCCCTCACGTCTCCCGCATGCATGCATGGAACGCCGGGGCTCAGGCGCAGTACTCCGGTGAATGGCCCAAGTGTCGGTGTCTGCCCGGGCGAGGGGCGGCAGACACCCGGACCGGCTGCCTGCCGCCCGGAGGAGGTTCACCAGCGAGGGGCGCCTTCGGCGAGCTGGAGTTCGCCCCTGCCGAAGGAGAAGTTCTCGTTCGGGGCGGGAATCAGTGCGATGAAGATGTCGTCGGGTGAGACGCCGAGAGCCTCGACCACCAGCCTGTTGATGGCCGCGGCCACGGCCCGCTTGTCCTCCAGTGGACGGTGGGCCCCGAGGAGAACTGTGATGATCATGGCGTCGCTGCTGCGCTGCATCCCCATGAAGGTCGGGTCCAGGAACAGTTCATCCGTGCCGTGCTCGCTGATCATGATGAAGCGGTCCCCTTCGGGGATTCCGAGCCCCTGAACGAGGGACTGGTTGAGCGCATCGGCAAGGGCGCGCTTCTGGGCCGACGAGAATCGATTGGCAGGGATGTGGGCGTTGAAAACAGGCATGAGTTCTTCCTTCGGAGGTGAAATCAACGGCTCGTGCTGTTCAAGGGATCGGATCGGCGCAAGATGCACGCGCGTTGCGCGGGCGGCTGTTCGGGCTCCGTGCAGGGACGTACTCCGTGATCCGCGGTGCGGGACGGGCACCCGCGGCCGGGCCGCCTATCCCTTGGTGGAGCCGGAGGGGGACCAGCCGGCGCTGTCCACGGGGGACCATCCGTCCGGGTGTTCGTCGATGCGGTGCATGCGTCTGCCCGCGCGTGCCCCGAGCACCTCTTCCGTCAAGGGCGTGATGAACGCGTTGTCGGCCAGCGTGTACTCGGCGGCGAGACGGCCGACCGTCGGGATGGCTCCGGTGTCGATCCGTCCGGTTTCTGTGTACAGGTCGTCCCTGATGTGGAACCGAACGACCCTGCCCCAGACGACGTGGTCCTGCACCTCACCGACAGGAATGATCCGGTCGAGTGTGCATTCCAGAGCGATCGGAGCGTCCTTCACGCGCGGTGCCCGGACCGCTTCGCAGGTCTCCTTGGCCAGGCCCACCTCGTCGAACTCGTCCTGCTCGCTGCCGAATTCAACGGCGCTGCGATGCATGGGGTGGGCGTGGGGGAGGGTCACCAGGTTGGTGACGAACTCACCTGTGTCCCGGATGTTGACGAGGGTGTCCTTGAGCGTTTTCCCGTCGGACCGGGGCTGAATGGTCAGCGACACCATGGGGGGCATTCGGCTCACCACGGTGAAGAACGAGATCGGTGCCAGGTTGGCGATGCCGGACGGCGACAGAGTGCTCACCCAGCCGATCGCGCGCGGCGTGACCGACCCGATGAGGAGCTTGTACGCGGACCTCGCATCCAGATCGCCGGAATCGATGATCACGTTGTTGGCCTCTCGGATGTGGGGGGACGTGGAGTGAGGCGGAGGGGGCGCACGCCGACCAGTCCGGCGCTACGCGGACGGGAAACCGCTGGTCAGCCGCTCGCGGTCGCGGTCGCGGTCGCGCCCAGGATGTGCTCCGCGATCACCGTGACCGTGCGGGCAGGGATTTCCATGGGGGGCAGATGGGCCGAGCCGTCGAGGACGAGGCTGCGTACGTCGGTGTACTGGGGAATGATCTGTTCTTCGGCCACAGCGGCCGTCAGGACCGGGTCGTGCTGGCCGGTGAGTACGAGGACGGGCCGCTGATACGCCGTGACCTCGCCGGACACGTCGTCCTGGGTCCAGGTGCGGAGGTAGGCACGCATGGCCGCGGGATCCGCAGTCTTTCGGGACAGCTCGTTCACGTGGCGGACAAAACCGGCTCCCAGTCGGCCGCCGGTCACCGCGGTGATGACCGTGGCCCGTGCGTCAGGGTCGTCCGTGGCCGCTTCGAACAGCTTCGTGCCGTCTTCATCGAGCGGGAAGGCGCGGCTGGGAACCGCGCACAGCAGCGCCAGGCTGCTCAGGCGGTCCCGGAATTCCGGGTGGCCGGCCACCCACTGCGCGGCCTGGCCGCCCATGGAGTGCCCGACCAGATGGAACCCGCCCCATCCGAGGACGTCGGCGACCTCGATGAGATCGCGCCCCATCTCCGAGACGGAGAAATCGCCTGCCAGCCCCCTGGACCGCCCGTACCCGCGGAAGTCCGGAAACACCCACGTGAACTGCTCGGTATCGAGGAAGGGGATCAGGCCCTCATAGGCTTCCTGGCCGGCCAGCCAGGAATGCGCCCAGATGACCTTGGTCGGTCCACTGCCCACAGTGTTGTATCCCAGAGGCATTCGAATTTCTTTCCGGTGGTCGAGAGCAAAGGCTCTATGAATTCGGTTCGCAGATGTGCAGAAATTTTTCGGTAGTGCGGACGCAGTCTTCTCCGGTGCGTCCTTGTGTGAATCGAGGGCTCAGGAGGCCGCAGAGGGGAAAGCCGGGAGTCCGTCGATCACGTCACGTCCCTTGGCGGTGTCCGCGTACAGCCGCGCCTCGGTGATCAGCCCGTCGGTCACGGTGAAGAGCAGGCAGTGCTCGTTCTCCATGGTGCGGCCGTTCTTTGCCTTCGCTCGGGCCCTGACGGGGACCACCACGTGCGAGCCCGCATCGAGGACCGCGTGAGCGTCGTAGTCGAAGTACTCGTAGTAATGATCGAAGAGATCTTTATAGAACGCGAGAAATCCTTCCTGGCCGTGGAATGTTCCGCCATACGGCAGGGAAGTGGGGAAGTGGAAAACCACGTCAGGAGACATCAGGCCCACGAGGGCGGATGAATCGTTCTTCTCGAATCCGGAATAGGCTTGACGGCAAGCGTCCACGATCGCCTGGTTGCGGGACATGCTTCCTCCATGCTCAGGACTGAAGCGGGGTGAGATCGTTCCGGCGTTCACCGGCTACGGCAGGCCGCGGGCCGATCGACCCATTGGTCGCGGCCTGGGGGAGGTCCTCGGGGCAGGACCCGACGCCCTAAGTGTTGAACTGGAACTCAGGGGGTGTCAAGGCTGAGTTCCGGATGGCAACCCTGGGATATCCTGACGTCATGGAGTGGCGAGAACTTGATCTGGGCAACTGCAGCGTCGCCGCAACCCTGAGCCTGGTCGGCGAGCGATGGACTCTGCTCATCCTGCGTGAGGTGTTCGCAGGCCTTCACCGCTTCGACGAGATCGCCGACCACCTCGGGATCTCCCGTCGCGTCTTGACCGAACGCTTTCGGCAACTGGTCGACGCCGGCCTGCTGGAGCGCCGGAGCTACCAGGAGGCCGGGCAACGCTCCCGTCAGGAGTACCACCTGACGCCGCGCGCCCACGATCTGCAGTGGGTGCTGACCGCACTGCTCCAATACGGCGACACCCATCTGGGCGACACGGCGGGCGCGCCCGTGTTGCTGCAGCATTCCGGCTGCAGCGGCCATGTCCGTGTCGAACTCCGTTGTTCCTGCGGGCACGAGGTCGACAGCTCCGAGGTCGAGCCGACCTTGGGCCCCGGAGCCCTCCGGCTGTCTCCCTGACCCGGTGGATCCGGGGCCCGGTGCCGTCGGTCCTCGCCCCCTACTGCCAGGGGCTTCTGGTGCTCCACCTGTAGCTCGTGATCTTCATCGCGGTTGGGGGCCCCGTCGGCCCTTCTTGGGTTGGAAGGTCCCTTCCCACGCGCCACCTGGAGCCGGCGACCTGGACCAAGGCGGCCTGCGGCGTCGGCTCGGTGGAATGACGGCGGTAGCAGGTGGGTTCGTCGGCCGTGCAGTTTCGGCGGATCAGGGGCTGGCGCCTGTCCGGCACCGAAGTGCCGGGCGGTGGTGAGTGCCGGCCGGCGCCGTTCAGGTTCGGGGTCGTACGCGTCAGGGCGTGAACGTGGAGAGACCGGTGGGGGAGTCCACCAGGTAGTAGCAGCTGCCACCGACAGCTTGCCGGGCCGGCCGAGGTGACTGACTGCGGCCATCGTTGTTCACCGATTCCTCATGCGGTTTGTCAAGCCGCGAGAGCGAGGGACTGCCTGAAACTCAATCAGCCGATTCCCGGTGGTCGGAGTAGATCACCAGTGTTTGTCTCGCCGACGGTGACCAGCAGGACGGCGATAGCACCTCGGCTGTCGGGGCGAGTGCCGTAGCGCGGTGACTTCTTTCCGAGTCGCCACTCCATGACGGTCCGGTCGCCTTTCGCGAGGTTGCAGTCGGGGCAGGCCGGGACCAAGTTTCCGATGCCGTCGGCTCCACCCCGGGAGATCGGGATGACGTGCTCCTGATGCAGGGACGGGGATCTCTCGCCGCAGTAGGCGCAACCGTCCTCGTACCGGCCCCACAGCCGTGAGAGATCACGCGCGGTCACGCTGTACCGCTCGGTATGGGCGAGCATGGCACGGCGCTGGTGGTTTCCACGACGCTTCGCGGCCCGGACCTTTTCCGGGTTCGCCTCGAAGTAGGCACGGCGGGAGCACCGGCCCGAGCAGTAGACACGGTGCGCCGTGCTGAGTGGCATCCTCTCCCCGCAATGGCCGCACGGACGTGAACGAAGAGCGGTGCCGACCTTGCGTTTGTACTGGGCCTTCAAATAGCAGGACTGCCCGCAGAATTTGGCGTCGGCCCGGCGGCGGGACATCGTGCCACCGCACCACGCGCAGGCATCAGCTTTCGGTCTGGGAGTGTAATTGGCGCGATACCAGCAGCCATGACCGCAGTACTTGCGGAGACCGTGCTCCCGCATCTCGATCGGCCGGCCGCACACCGCGCACTGCCGGTCTCGCTTCGCTTGCGCGAGCTCGACCTTGCGCCGCTTCGCCTGTGCCAGGCTGTTCATGGCGACCTGGCAGTCGACGGAGCAGTAGAGAGCGAGGACGCCTCGCTCCACCGGAACCGTCAGACCGCAGCCCTTGCAGGCACTCGGGCCCGAGCGCACCTGCGGCCTGTCGAGATCCCGGCATGGCTGACAACGCTGCGGTTTGCGCCCCGGCTTGTCGCCGGGCACGTCGTAAGGGTTCCCACAACGCCTGCAGTAGAGAGTGATTGACATCGGTCGTGAGGCCGCCCGCCTCTCGCGTCGCCTGAGCAGTCGCTCCTCGCGCGACATGGCCGGCTGTTGCGGAACATGACCCTGCGCGTCATAGCGGCACTGCTGGCTGCAGTATCTGGCGCCGGCCTGGCGGCGATTGATGTCAGCCCCGCAGACCTCGCACCTTCTGTCGCCCCGCAGCAAGCGCAGATCTTCCATGCGGGCCGCGTGACAGTCCCTGGCCTTGCGGGCCGCCGCGGCGGCCCTGTGCTCCTCGGAGCAGTAGCGGGGAGGCGCACCAGGACGGTTCGGCCGAACGAACAGGATGGCGCATTCCTCGCAGATGAGCATGCTGGGACGGCGTGCTTCTTGAGCGCAGGGGGCGGAGCAGTACTTCGCAAGTCCGTGCCGGTGGCTGATGTCCGCTTTACATACAGCGCATCTCCTCACGGGGCGTACCTCGTTCTTCGTGCATGGCCTGTACGGCATCTGGTCCCGACTGGACCGCAAGGTAGACCACAGCACTGACAGCCGTTACTGGACAAGTGAATGCCCGGACGAGTCAGATCGTGTACTCGATTCTGGCCTGCGGGATCGAAGTCTCGCTCCTGCCCGTCTGTGGGCGACACGGCACGGGGGTACCGGCCGTGCCGCGCTCCGCCCGGCATTCTTCGATCCAGCGATCGCCGAAAACGCCGCCAAGCCCGACGCCGTCTGACAGCTCATGGAACTCGCGGCAAGCATCGGCTGCCCTCTCCGGCAGCTCGCCGTAGCCTTCGCCACGGCGGGAGCGATGTTGCCCGCGGGGTGGGTGGCGAAGGCGAGGACGGCAGTGGCGCTGAGGAGCGAGCAGCACCCTGTGCGTCATCCAGTGCGCGTTCTAGAGCCAGTCGGTATAGCGGGTGGGGGCGAGGTGGGCGTCCTTGTCGGTGAGGACGTCGCCCTTGACGACGGCGAACATGCCGGCAGTGGGGTCCGTGACGACGGTGCGGTTGTCGCCCTTGTGGGACAGAGTGATCAGCCCCAGCTCGTCCAGGGCGAAGATCTCGGGACCGGCGATGTTGCGGACGCCGTTCAGCGGGGCGCCCGCGGCGACTTCCGCCACCGCCGCGGCCACGTCCTTGGCGGCGATCGGCTGGATGGGCGTGGCGGGCAACCGGACGGTGTCGCCGTCAGCGGTCCAGGACAGTACGGCGTCCATGAACTCCATGAACTGCGTCGCCCGGACGATGGAGTAGGGGATCGGCCCGGCCGCGAGGAGCTTCTCTTGGAGCACCTTGGCCCGGTAGTAGTCCAGCTCCGGTACCTGGTCCGCGCCAACGATCGAGAGGATGACGAAGTGGCCGACGCCACCCTTCCGGGCCGCGGCCAGGAGGTTGTCCATCGAGGTCTGGAAGAACGCCGGGGAGGCTTCGTCGAAGGTCG
The DNA here is from genome assembly GCF_040680495.1 of Streptomyces sp. NPDC052036. Lineage (NCBI taxonomy): Bacteria > Bacillati > Actinomycetota > Actinomycetes > Kitasatosporales > Streptomycetaceae > Streptomyces > Streptomyces sp. NPDC052036. Next base: position 220,977 of record NZ_JBFAWW010000010.1, read on the forward strand.
GGGAGTTCGTCAGATTGACGACGACGTCGGCTCCCGCCACCGCCTCATCGAGTCCCTGGCCGCTGATGACGTCGACTCCGGTGGACTTCGAGTGCGGTACCGCCTCGTGCCCGGCGGCGGTCAGATTCTTGACGACCTGCGACCCGATCAGCCCGGTACCACCGATGACTGCGATCTTCATGACACACCTTTCGTTGGTTTTTTTGTGCGCAATATGGCATGTGAACTGCTATGTGGGAGCGACAAGAAACGACACCTTGATCGGCGGAGGCCGGGTGGTGTCAGTGGCCGTCGACGAACGTGACCGTCTCGTCGAGTGGAGCCCGGGCTACACGTGGGTCACTTGCCGTGACGTCTTCAAACCCGATCGACATGCCGCAGAAGAGGATGAGCTCGTCCGGGGGTGACAGGACCTCCGCGACGGTCTTGTGAAACTTCGCCCAGGCCATCTGTGGGCAACTGTGCAGCCCTTCGGCACGGAGCAGCAGCATGACGGTTTGCAGGTACATGCCGACGTCGGACCATTGAGGTCGGCCCATGTCGCGGTCGATGTAGCAGAACAGGGCGGCGGGCGCGCCGAAGCAGTTCCAGTTGGCAGCGGCGGCGCGCTGGCGTGCCTCCAGGTCTTCGCGCGGAATGCCGAGGGCGCCGTAGCGCTGCTCGCCGAAGGCGGATCGGCGCTCGCGGTACGGGGACTTCAGTGCGGGCGGGTACTGCTCGTACTCCGGCTCGTCCCAGGGATCGCCCGAGGCCAGGCGCTCGCCGGCGCGCTTCTTGAGTTCGGCCAGCGGTGCGCCGGTCAGCACGTACATGTGCCACGGCTGGATATTCGATCCGGACGGTGACCAGGTCGCGGCGGACAGTACCCGTTCCAGCGTCCGCCTCGGGACGGGCCGGTCGGTGAACGCGCGCACCGCCCGTCGGCTCTTGACGGCCTCGTAGACGCCCACGATCGCCCGCCTCCATCTGCTCAATGGGTCTATCTTCGTTACAGTCAAGATGGTATCACTCAATACCATATCGAGTGAAACTATCTTTGCGTGTGAATCCCCAGCCCTTGGTTTCCTGCCTCGGGCCCTGCATCTTGGAGAAGGTCCATGACCACGCTGCTACACATCGACTCGTCCGTGTTCCCCGGCGAGACGTCCTCGTCCCGTTCGGTCACGGCCGCCTTCCGTGAGGCCTGGGAGGAGCAGCACCCGGAGGGGGCGGTGATCTACCGCGACCTCGCCGCCGACCCCGTCCCGCACATCACCGCCGACGCCTGGTCCGCCGGATACGCCACCCCGTCCGAACGCACCCTGGAGCAGTCCGCGGCGTTCGCCGCGCGCGTGACGCTCATCGAGGAGTTGGAGCGGGCGGACGCCGTCCTGATCGGCGCCCCCATGTACAACTTCTCGATCCCCTCGACCCTCAAGGCGTGGCTGGACAGCGTGCTCCTGCTCGGCCGCACCGCGGGGGAGACCCCCTCCGCCCAGGGCACCCCGGTTGTCGTCGTCGCCAGCCGTGGCGGCTCCTACGCGCCGGGTACCCCGCGCGCGGGCTACGAGTTCGTACAGAACTACCTTGAGGCCGTCCTCAAGGGCACCCTCGGCCTGGATCTCGACTTCATCGTCCCGGAACTCACCATGGCTCCCCGCAATGCGGCCATGACGGAACTGGTCCCTCTCTACGAGGCTTCCCGCAGGCGCGCCTTCGAGGACGCGACCGCCAAGGCCAAGGAACTCGCGGAGCGCCTCGCCGCGTAACACCGGGCCGTGGACGCCGTGTGACGCCCCGCTCCAGGAGGTCGTCGCACGGCGTCCTCGGCGCTTGCGCCTCGCCGACGATGCCCGTGGCGTCCTGTACCCGGGGGCAGGTGGCCCGGGCCTTGAGGGCGGCCGGTGTTCGGCCTGTCGGCAGGGCGCCCATCGTGACGACGGCGATGATGACGCTCGGCGAGGGTGAAAAGAACACCGCCGGCCACGTATGCGGCGCGGCACCCGCGCGGACGACTCGGCCCCGTCCGCAACGAAGCCCTGACCAGCCGCCCGCCGTCAGGTCGGCGCGCAGTGACGATGGCCACAGCCCTCAAGGCCGGGTTCGCGGCGGAAATGGCAGGAGACCAAGCGCGCTGACGCGGCCGACAACCGGTGCGCCCGCGCGCTCACGCCTCGTCGTCTGCCGGATGGGCAAGCCGGGTCAGCAGATCCGTCAGCTTCTCGGTCTCGCCGGGCCCCAGTTCGGCAACCAGACGCTCAGCCAGCGGCTCCGCTGCCATATGGACTGCATCGAAGAGCTCCAGCCCCTCAGGGGTGATCTCCACTGCCCGCACCCGCCGGTCCCCCGGGACGGCCTTGCGTACGGCTAGACCCTTCCGCTCCAGGTCGTCCACGACCCGCATGATTCCCGCCTTGTCCGACCCCGTCGCCGCCGCCAAATCCCGCTGCACCGTGGGCCCGTGGTTGACCAGCTCGATCAGCACCGCGAAATGCCGCAACTCGATGCCGAGCGGCCGAAGCGCCTCTCCCATCACCGCGGCCGCTCGCCAGTGAGCCCGGCGCAGCAGCAGGCCGAGAGCGAAAGGCGACGTATCCCCGGGGCGGTCGGTTGCATGCGAGGCGGTGGTTCGGGGAGAAACGTCAGCGGCCATGAGGCCAGACTACTTCATTCGATACGGTATCGCTTGAAACCAAATGGCTGCGCCCGCTGCGGTTGACGAGCGGGATTCCCCATGCGTGCTCGTCTGTTGTCCACTCCCGCGGTCGCCGCCGCTTTCGACGCGGAGGAGGGCGCGTCCACGCCGGTGCTGATGAAGCCGTCCAGGCATACGTGGGTTCGCAGCCCCGCAAGTGACCTCGGCGGAACTGACCGACGAGGCGATCAACGCGATCTGTATGCCGGACTTCGACCGGGCCCGGGCCGCCGCGCGCGGTGCCGACCAGGCGCGCGCCCGCGGTGAGGACCGGCCGCTGCTCGGCATTCCGGTGACGGTCAAAGAGACCTACAACATCGCCGGGCTGCCCACGACCTGGGGCATGCCGCTGCACCGGAACTACATGCCGGCCGAGGACGCGGTGCAGGTGCCGCGGCTCAAGGCCGCAGGCGCGGTGGTACTCGGAAAGACCAATGTGCCCTTGGGACTGCAAGATGTGCAGAGCTTCAACGAGATCTACGGCACCACCAACAACCCGTGGGATCACGGTCGCACGCCGGGTGGATCCTCCGGCGGATCAGCGGCGGCCCTGGCATCCGGATTCGGCGCGCTGTCCCTCGGCTCCGACATCGCCGGTTCGTTGCGCACCCCCGCCCCATTTCTGGCTCTCCTGCCGTATGTGTGGGTCATGCTGGGGCGGGTTGGCGTCCGGGGAGTTGGGGGCGGGGGCCGGCGAGGGTGAGCATGACCAGGGCGAT